>NQJI01000173.1:3918-5352 GCA_002256705.1 Methylococcaceae bacterium NSM2-1 | reverse complement strand
TACCTTGCCCGGACGCGGTCAGCCGGTGGCAGGATTACACCCGGTTACCACGACTCTGAGAAGAATTTCCAGGATATTTGCCAGTGTCGGATTTCAAGTCGTTGAAGGACCTGAAATAGAAGATGATTATCATAACTTTGAAGCACTCAATATTCCTAGCTCTCACCCTGCAAGGGCGATGCATGATACCTTTTATTTTGATGCCCATACCGTATTAAGAACGCATACATCCCCCGTGCAAATCAGAACAATGGAAACTGAAAAGCCGCCATTAAAAGTTATTGCGCCGGGTCGTGTGTATCGCTGCGATTCAGATATTACGCACACGCCCATGTTTCATCAGGTAGAAGGTTTTCTGGTCGATACGGATGTCAGTTTTGCTGACTTAAAAGGTGTGGTTTACGAATTTCTACGCGCATTTTTTGAAAAAGATATTCAAGTGCGTTTTAGGCCCTCCTATTTTCCCTTTACCGAGCCTTCCGCGGAAGTCGATATTGAATGCGTGATGTGCAACGGCGAAGGCTGTCGCGTATGCAGTCAGACGGGATGGCTGGAAGTCATGGGCTGCGGCATGATTCATCCCGAAGTTTTTAAAGCGGTTAATATTGATAGTGAACAATACAGCGGTTTTGCCTTTGGCATGGGCGTGGAACGCCTCGCGATGTTGCGATATGGTATTAACGATTTACGGTTATTTTTTGAAAATGATCTTAAATTTTTAGAGCAATTTAATTAAGTTGTTGTTACACAGGAAAACTTGAATCATGCAAATTAGTGAAGCCTGGTTAAGATCGTATGTCAATCCGGGGATAAGTACGGAAGAACTGGTCGAACAATTGACGATGGCAGGTCTGGAAGTCGATTCTGTAGAACCCGCTGCGGCAAAATTCAGCGGTGTGGTCGTGGGTGAAGTAGTGGCCATGCAGCAACATCCCGATGCGGATCGCCTGCGCGTTTGTCAGGTTGCTGTAGGCGAGGCAGAGCCCTTACAAATTGTCTGCGGTGCAAGCAATGTCCGTGTCGGCTTGAAAATTCCTGCGGCGTTAATTGGCGCAGTGTTACCGGGCGATTTTAAAATAAAAAAATCAAAACTGCGTGGCGAAGAATCCTTTGGCATGTTGTGTTCAGAAAAGGAACTGGGCCTGGCGGCGGATGCCAATGGTTTAATGGAGTTAGCAGTCGATGCGCCCGTTGGCGTTGATATTCGCGACTATTTATCACTGGATGATACAATTATAGAGGTTGATTTAACGCCTAACAGAGCCGATTGTTTATGCATCGAAGGATTGGCGCGTGAAGTCGCTGTACTGAATAAAATGGATTGGTCAATAACCCAAATTGACAATGTTCCTGTTAGTCATCAAGATGCATTAACCGTATCTGTAGAAGCCGCAGAGGCCTGCCCCCGTTATTTTGGGCGCTTGATTAAAGGCG
>NQJI01000173.1:0-3872 GCA_002256705.1 Methylococcaceae bacterium NSM2-1 | reverse complement strand
GGAACGCCTGCGTCGTTCCGGGTTAAGAAGCCTGGGACCTTTGGTCGATGTGACTAATTACGTGCTTTTAGAGCTAGGACAGCCCTTACATGTATTTGATGCGGAAAGACTATCAGGTGGCATTACCGTACGCTGGGCTAAAACTGATGAATGTGTGACCTTATTAAATAATCAGGTCATTAAACTTGATAATGAAGCTTTGGTTATCGCCGATGATAAACAAGCCTTGGCGCTTGCAGGTATCATGGGCGGCAATGATTCTGCAGTTAATGACGAAACCCAATCGGTATTTCTGGAATGTGCGTTTTTTGCGCCACAACATATAGCCGGAAAAGCCCGCCGATTTGGTTTGCATACGGATTCATCCCATCGTTTTGAACGCGGTGTTGATGCTACCCTGCAAGCTAGGGCCATTGAACGTGCGACGCAATTAATTATTGACATTGCCGGCGGCGGTGCGGGACCAATTACTGAAGTAACCACTAAAGCAGCTCTACCACAACGTCAGGCTGTCTTCCTAAGACGACCACGGATAGAGAAAACGCTGGGTATTGCTTTGGCTGATGAACAAGTCAAAGATATTTTTCAACGCTTGGGGATGACTGTTCAAGCACAAGCTGATGGCTGGCAAATTACACCGCCGGGTTTCCGTTTTGATATTGCTATTGAAGCAGACCTAATTGAAGAAATAGCGCGTATCTATGGTTATAACAACTTACCTAGCAGCAGTTTGTTAATGCGCTCCGAATTAAACTCAGCGACTGAAGCTGTGCTGGACATAGATCGCGTTAAAGATTTGCTGGTTGACCGGGGTTATCAGGAAGCTATTACTTACAGCTTTGTCGATGAAGATATCCAAAAAGCTGTCGCCCCTGAAACGGAAGTTATCCGGCTAAAAAATCCGATTTCTTCGGAATTAGCTGTGATGCGGACTACTCTTTGGTGTGGTTTGTTGAAAGCAGCACTTTACAATACCAACCGGCAGCAAAACAGAGTTCGGTTATTTGAAACGGGTCTTCGATTTATCAAAAAAGACGGCGAGACTCATCAGCAAAAAATGCTGGCTGGCCTGGTTTTAGGGGACGCTTATAGCGAGCAATGGGGTGAGAAAGCCCGCAAAGTTGATTTTTTTGACATTAAAGCCGATATACAAGCGATATTTGCATTGACGGGTTGTGATGTGCAATTTTCACCGGCGCAGCAATCCGCGTTGCATCCTGGACAAACAGCCGAAATTTTATCACCGGATGGTAAAAAAATAGGATGGCTGGGTATGCTGCATCCAAATCTGGAAAAACAATTAGGCTTTGATACTCAGGTTTTTCTATTTGAACTGGATCAAAACTTGTTACTTGATAAGCGTATTCCTGTATTTAAATCGCTGTCAAAATATCCATCAGTAAGGCGTGATTTAGCCTTGATAGTTAAAGAAGACGTCTCTGCAAGTGAACTAATTAACTGCATTAAGGGCAGTGCAGAGCCGGCCTTGCAGGATGTAATCATCTTTGACATCTACCGCGGGAAAGGTGTCGAAGAGGGCAGTAAAAGCGTTGCCTTAAGTTTAATCATGCAAGATGATACACAAACACTGACAGACTCTGAAGTAGACGCTATCGTTAGCAGACTGTTATACCAATTGACCAATGAAAAGAATGCAAAGCTGAGGGATTGATTTATGGCATTAACAAAAGCAGATTTTGCCGAAAGGCTGTTTGACGAGCTAGGCTTAAACAAGCGCGAAGCAAAAGAAATGGTAGAACTTTTTTTTGAAGAAATTAAGAGTTCTTTGGAGCAGGGTAAGCAAGTAAAAATTTCCGGTTTTGGAAAATTCGAGCTTCGTGATAAAACCAGTCGTCCGGGTAGAAACCCAAAAACAGGCGAGGAAATACCCATAACTGCCAGACGTGTGGTAACATTCCGCTCTGGACAGAAACTTAAAGCCCGAGTAGAAGCCTATGTTGGAGCCGAGCAACAACAATGAATTACCGGTCATACCGGAAAAACGTTATTTCACCATAGGTGAAGTCAGTGAGTTGTGTGGTGTTAAACCGCATGTACTTCGCTATTGGGAGCAAGAATTTACCGAGCTGAGTCCGGTAAAAAGGCGTGGAAATCGTCGCTATTATCAGCGTCACGAAGTGTTATTGATCCGACAAATAAGAGCGTTGTTATATGAGCAAGGTTACACGATTGGTGGTGCCAGAGCCCATTTAATGAGTGACAACGCCAAAGAAGATTCAATCCGTACTCGGCAGTTAATACACCAGGTTATTGCCGAGCTTGAAGATATTTTAGAATTACTCAAATAGATTCTTACAGCCAGCCCTGTTGTGTAGTATAATTTCCATCTGGTTTTAAGCGGGATTGTGTTCGCAATCCTTTCAGTTTTACACGATTATTTCAATGTCGGGGCGTAGCGCAGCTTGGTAGCGCACTTGTCTGGGGGACAAGGGGTCGCAGGTTCAAATCCTGTCGTCCCGACCAATTGAATCAAGGGCTTATGATGTTTTCATCAATGCCATTTTTTGCTTCTGTAGTAGATTTGTCACAGTTTATTGAATTTCTGGCATATTCTTCCAGGTGTTGGCTGGATAAATGAGCGTATCTAAGTACCATACCTAAATCAGCCCATCCTCCCAATTCTTTAAGAATATGGAGTGGTGTTCCATTTTGTATATGCCACGATGCCCAAGTATGTCTTAAGTCATGCCAACGAAAATCTTCAATGCCTGTTCGCTTTAATGCTTTACGCCATGCTTTAGTGTTAGCATCATTAACGATCTTACCTTTATAGGTGAATACTCTAACAGGGTGCTTGCCAAGCTGGCTACGAATAACCACAAGCGCATCGTCATTTAAGGGTACTGCTATGGCTTTATTGCTTTTAGCCTGGTCTGCATTAATCCAAGCACAACGCCGTTGCATATCTATTTGACGCCATTCAAGTTTAGTTACATTGGATTCTCGTAACCCCGTCGCTAATGTAAATTGCATCATAGCCTGAAGGTGGCTTGGTAATTCCTTGAGTAACAACTGGGTTTCATTATGAGTAAGCCAGCGGACACGTCCAATAGGCTCTGGTAATAAACGTATGTTAGGTACAGAGTCAAGCCAATCCCAATCATTTTTTGCACGGGTTAAGACGGCCCTCAATATTGAAAGTACCCGATTAACAGTTGAGTTACTTACTCCTGTCTTCTGTTTTGCCAGTTTTATACGGTCTATCATGGCTTTATTTATCTCATCTAGCTTGCTATTATTTAAATGCTCATTAAGCCAGCGCAAATGTACCTTATCCGTTTCAATGCTTTTCTTGTGGCTCTGCTCAGTTAACCACCTGATTACTGCTTCTTGCCAAGTATGGCGGGGTTTATCGCCCAGATTTTTAACCCGCCACGCTTCTGCTTTTAATTGATCATGTAATTCTTGTGCCTCCTGTTTTATTTGAGTCCCAGCAGTTTGTTGTACTCTGCGTCCGTCCGGCGCGGTGAACTGAATCCACCACGTTTCTTTTCGCTTATAGATTGACATGTTTTTTTATCCTCTTGTTTAAGTTCGTCAATCACTTGCAGTTCTCGCCGAGGCTCAGAATAACGCCCGGACACCCAATCTGCAAGATGTTCTTTGACAAAAATCCAGCACTTGCCCGCTTTCCTTCCTGGCACCTGTCCGGCCCTAGCTTTACGGCGCAAGACTTCGGGATTCATTTTAAGAAAGTCGGCGGCTTCATTTAGGTCTAGTGTATTCATAGGCGCAGTGCACTGGATATCGAATGAATCTTGCGGAATCCATTAAACGACAGCTCAGTTGGCATAACTGAAAAACTGCTTAACGGAAGTTATATTACGAATTCTGTGTCAACCACCCTATTT
>NQJI01000172.1 GCA_002256705.1 Methylococcaceae bacterium NSM2-1 | reverse complement strand
TTTTTTGCATCGCTAACAGCAGCTCTGATTTCCTTGACACCGGATAACACCGCTGAAATCGGCATAAACTCCGCATCAGAGTGCTGAGCAATGAGTCGTGCCAGTGTGGTTTTACCTGTTCCTGGCGGCCCCCAAAAAATCATGGAATGCAAGCGCCCGGATACAACTGCTTCATAGAGCGGCTTGCCGGGTTTTAGAATATGTTGTTGACCCACGTAATCGTCTAGCGATTTTGGCCGCATCCTATCGGCCAGGGGTTTGGTTAAATCATCAAGCATGAAAGGCTAGTGCAAGGTTAAAGACTCAAGGCGAAAGATTGCATTTTGTGCCTTTCGTCTTGAGCCTGTTTAATCAGAAAAAATATCGGCGCCCTTGGGTGCTTTGAATTCAAATACCGTCGGTTTTATAGGCGGGTTCAGTAGAACATTCGAGAAATAGATTCGTGTTAACTGACCAAAATTATCACTTAACTCCATGCCTCCCAGCGAGCCTTTATTCAAGCCAATCAAAATATATTTAAAGCTGCTTTCCTGATTTTTAGGCAATAATTTAACCCATTGCAAATCGCCATCGATTCCCTGATTTTCCATAGTGAAATTTTCTTCCAGTGATATATCGCCGCTTAACAGTAATGCGGGTGTTGAACCCACGGACTCATCAAGCTTTTTAATAGTGACCTGTTCTAAATCCGTATCATAAAACCAGACTTTTCCAGAGGTAGATACTATTTGTTGTTGAAACGGTTTTAAATAATCCCAGCGAAATTTTCCAGGTCGCTGGAGGTAAAATACCCCGTAACTGGTTTGATAAGGATCCCCAGCTTCATTAATTAGAACTTGCTTAAAATCAGCTGTAAGTGACTTTGAAGCTTTTAAAAATGCTTGTAATTGTTTGACTGGTTGATCTGCAGCATAGCTGATGCTATTAAAAAACAATATAGCCAGGAAAACCAGGCGAAAAACATTAACTTTATTCATGCATGCTCTTTTAGAATTCATTCTTATTCAGGCTCACTTTGATTAGGATCGCTCTCGAAAAAATCATTAAACCACGATTTATCTTGCTCAAAAACTGCTTGTCCACAGGAAGAATAGGCAGTGGGTTCTGAACCCGAAATGTAGGGATATTGCTTGCCGTTTCCGCAGCCTTTACTTGCTAATAAACCGCTACCCGGTTCAACCCAGACCAACTTGACATTATCAGGAGGAATCAAATTTACCGGTTGGGTTGAAATTTGCTGCATTAACGCTGTCCATATCGGCAGTGCTCCTGTAGAACCGGTTAACCCGATAGGTTTGTTGTCATCCCGACCTACCCAGACCACGGATAAATAATCCCCCGTGTACCCTGCAAACCAGCTATCTTTTGCATCATTTGTGGTGCCTGTTTTACCCACCAGTCCGTAATTTTGCGGGAAAGCCGAGTATGCAGAATGCCCTGTACCTGCGTGCATGACTTCCTGCAACATGGTATTGACGATATAGGTTGCCGCTGGATCTACCGCCTGTTTGACGGTAAACGGGTAACTTTGTAATTGTTTGCCATCGATGTCAATTACCGCTCTGATGCTTTTTATCGGTGTTGAAAAACCATCCCCCGCTAACGTTTGATACATCTGGGTAACTTCTATAGGCGTTAGTGATGACGCTCCCAGCAATAATGAAGGGAACAAATCAAGCTCTCTCGTGACGCCCATACTCTTTAACGTTTTAGCTGTTCTGGCTACGCCTATATCCATACCAATACGGACTGTGGCCAAATTGTAAGACTTTGCCAAAGCCTTATGCAAGGGGACACTGCCATGCTGTCTATGATCGTAATTTTTAGGAACCCAGTCCGTGCCATTCTGTCCCTTAACCACAATGGTCGAATCGCTTACTCTCGTGGTAATGGTATATTTGTTCGGATATTCCAGAGCCGTCAAATAAACCACCGGTTTGATTAAGGAGCCGATAGGCCGCAAAGCATCCAATGCGCGATTAAAACCACCCACCATATTTTCACGACCTCCAGTCAATGCTGTGACTTCCCCACTATCCCGGCGTGTGACTATGACGGCTGCTTCAAGGTTATTGGCGTGAGGCAGTTTATCCAATTGATTCAGCTTAGTGGCAACGGTCTTTTCCAGAGTATCCTGAACCTGAGTATCCAGTGTGGTAAAGATCCTCAGCCCCTGGGAGGTTAAATCTTCTTCGTGATAATCTTGTCGCAATTGCCGTTTGACCAGATCAAGAAAACCGGGATAGCGGTTAGATGAGCGTTGCGTGCGCGGAATTACACTTAAAGGTTTGGCTTTTGCATCATCCGCTTGATCAGTTGTGATATAACCTTCTGTTGCCATTTCATTAATTACCAGATTACGCCGTTGCAAAGCGCGATCAGGGTAACGTCTCGGATCATATTCAGATGGGCCACGTACCAATGCCACTAACGAAGCGACCTGTTCCAAAGGTAGATCTTTTAAAGTGCTGCCAAAATAGAATTCACTGGCCAAGCCAAATCCGTGAACAGCGCTTGCGCCATTTTGACCCAAATAGATTTCATTCAAATAAGCTTCCAGAATTTCATTTTTAGTGTAGTGATATTCTAAAATCAGTGCCATTAAGGCTTCTTTTACTTTACGGGACAAACGCCGTTCCTTGGTTAAATAAAAGTTTTTAACCAACTGCTGGGTAATAGTGCTGCCGCCTTGCACCATACCGCCCGCACGAACATTGGTCCACATCGCCCGGGCAATGCCCCGCAATGAAACGCCAAAATGCTTATAAAAATCCCGGTCTTCTGATGCAAGCAGACCTTTAACCAATGTATCCGGCGCTTCTTCCAGCTTGATTAGCACCCTGTCTTCTTTGATAGTGGGATAAAAACTGCCAATTTGCACCGGATCCATGCGTATGATGGCAATATCCTGAGATGTCGTTATGTCCGTGATTGATTCTATGCCCATATCGGTAAAGTTCAGCGACATCGACATGCTGGGTTGATGTTGATCCCAAAAGGCGAAATCGCGGGTTTTTACGCTGATTTGTGAGCCATTTTTAAAATAGGTTCCTTCTGCAGATAAAATGGGGTCTTCTCGATAATGGAGCATTTTTAATAACGCTTCAAAATTTTCAGCGGTCAGAGCATATCCGGCATAGAGTTCAACCGGACTGGCATAAACCCGGGCAGGAATAGCCCAGCGTTTGCCTTCGAATTGTTTGCGAACGTTATAATCCAGATAGCCCATATAACTGAAAAGCATAAACGAACCGCCAGCCAACAAAATCAGGAATAGATTTCTAAACCAATGAGAAGTCGATTTTTTAATAGGTTTTTTTGTGTTGTATCTGGAGTCGCGTCTGTTTGTTTTTTCTGCCATAGCCTTTTATAGTGTCATTATTTTCAACATCATCCATAACTTACCTTTCTATTATACATAAATAAGGATTGCTGGATTCAGCAAGCATGACTGTATCGTTATAAAATGAACATCGAATGAACAGCACCACAGAGCGTTTGTATCCTAAACAGATAAAACAATTTTTCCGCTCGTATGTCCGGCTTCGATCAACTTATGCGCAACAGTTGCTTCTTGCAGGGATAACTGCTTGCTGATATGCGGTTTCAACAGCCCTTTGTCAGCCCATTGTGCGCATTGATTTAAAATTTCGACATGTTTGTCTCTTGCTTCAGGTAAGTCTCTGAGCATCGGAGTTAACATGAGTTCAAAACCGATCAATAAATTACGCATTCTGGCTTCGCCCAGGTTCAACTCACCCGGATCCAGCAAGGTTACCAGTCGCCCAAAATGGGCAGTCACTGCGATACTCTCCTTGAATACAGCGGCTCCTACCGTATCGAAAACCAGATCAGCGCCTTTGCCCCCGGAAAGATCGTTTACCGCATTCG
>NQJI01000171.1 GCA_002256705.1 Methylococcaceae bacterium NSM2-1 | reverse complement strand
TAACTTCTGTCCCAGAGAAACTTACGCTCCGCTGCCTCAATCGACACATCATTGATGCTGGCAAACCGGCGCCGCATTAGACCATTTTCTGCAAACTCCCAATTTTCATTACCATAAGAACGAAACCACTGACCCGAGTGGTCATGCCACTCATATTCAAAGCGTACAGCGATTCGGTTGTCCATAAAGCACCACAGTTCTTTCTTAAGCCGATAATCAAGCTCTTTCTCCCACTTACGCACCAGAAAGGCCTTAATAGCATCCCTGCCCGAAAAAAATTCCGAGCGATTACGCCATTCAGAATCAATCGAGTAGGCGAGCGCAATGCGTTCAGGATCGCGTGTATTCCAGGCATTCTCTGCGGCCTGTACTTTCTGATGTGCAGTTTCAAGAGTAAATGGAGGAAGGGGTGGCTTTGTTTCCATTATTTTTCCTAAAAAATAGTAAGTAAAATTAAGAATCGTCGACCTTATCAGCAAGCAGAGTCAACTGTTTAATTAACGCTACTAATTGCTCGGAGGTCTCTGTGCGTACCGTGGCATGAGCTACTTTGCGGCCTTTGCGGGGATCTTTGTCATAAAGATGCAAATGCGCTTGGGGAATCGCCAATATTTCTTCTGTCACTGGCAGTCCGCCAATAAAATTAACCATCGCTGCCTTGCCAACGGGTGTCGTTGCACCTAAAGGCAAATCCAGAATCGCCCGCAAATGATTTTCAAACTGACTGGTTTCAGCGCCTTCAATGGTCCAATGGCCGGAATTATGGACACGTGGAGCAAACTCATTGGCAATCAATTTTCCGTCTGTTTCGAATAATTCCAACGCCAACACACCGACATAATCCAGTGCTTCCATTAAGCGTGATATGTAAATTTCGGCCTGCTGTTGCATGGGATCTTTGTCACAACATTCCGAGACACGCAGAATGCCGCCGCGATGGAAATTCTCGGATAACGGATAGAAAACGATAACGCCTGAAACATTACGCGCCGCAATGATGGATACTTCCCGGCTAAACGGAACAAAGGCTTCAACAATCGCGGGTACTCCTGCCATTTGCTCCCAGGCGGATTTCAAGTCATCAGCCGATTTGAGCAAGGATTGACCTTTGCCGTCATAGCCCAGAGTGCGGCTTTTTAAAATGGCTGGCCAGCCAATAATTGACATCGCCTGTTCCAGGCTTTCAAAACTGTCGACTGCCGCATAAGCCGGGGTAGGGATCGCTATATCGTGAAAAAAGGTTTTTTCTATCAACCTGTCCTGAGCAATCGCCAGTGCTTTTGGAGCAGGATGCACTTGGGTATGTGAGGCAAGAAATTCAGCCACATCGGCCGGCACATTTTCAAACTCATAAGTAACCACATCAGCACGCTCTGCAAGCTGGGCGAGTAAACGCGGATCGTTATAATCGCCGAGTAAATGTTCACCTAAGCTATTGGCACAGGCGTCAGCGGATGGATCAAGAAAAATAAAATCCACGCCTAAAGGATAACCCGCTAAAGCAATCATTCTGGCAAGCTGTCCTGCACCCAGTACACCGACTATCATAAAATTTCCTCGCGTGGATCGGAGTGCGCGAGCACTGTTTCGGTCTGCTCGCCTCTAAACGCATTCAATGCGTCCCGATAGCGAGTATGTTTATTACTGATAATGGCCGCTGCCAATAACGCCGCGTTGATAGCGCCCGCTTTACCAATAGCCAGTGTACCTACAGGAATGCCTGCCGGCATTTGCACGATGGACAATAAGGAATCCATACCATTCAAGGCCTTGGATTGAACCGGAACGCCCAAAACAGGAATCACTGTTTTTGCCGCTGTCATACCCGGCAAATGTGCCGCACCACCTGCGCCCGCGATGATGACCTCCAGGCCTTTAGACTCTGCCGTTTCAGCGTAATGGAACAGTTTGTCAGGGGTCCGGTGTGCCGAAACAACTTCAATTTCATGAGGAATGCCCAGTCGTTCCAGTGTTTCAGCCGCAAAGCGCATGGTTTCCCAGTCAGAGGCCGAACCCATGATGATGCCAACCAGTGCTGTCATGTATTACTCCTTATAGTATCAATACAATCTGGATGATGTAAAAGGCGCGTAGTATCGCATAAATGGCATGGCGATGTTTTCTAAGTTGCAGGAGATTTTAGCGGGTAAAAAGGTGATTATTTATTGCATGAGCACTATACGGGACCTCTGTTAGCGGTATTGATGGGGGTATTGCGTAAAGTAAAATTATCCTGGCGGAGGTGTTCGACCGATAAAAACTGACTCAATAGTAATTTAACAGCTACTGATCAAAAAACGCCGATATGAAGAGAACTAGAACGAGCTCTGATAAAATGATAAAGTTCAAGTTTATTTAGTAACAGATTCAAGGTGCAATTGGTAAGCCTTGAACCTTTTAACCCTTGCGATGCAACCTATGAAAACATACACCTTTACAAAAAACTTACTTTTTGCTGCCTTGACCAGCATTGTTATTGCGCTATCTGTTACTGGCTGTTCAGATGATGAGAAAAAAAAAACCAGTCATAATCCATTTGATCATTCTCATGATGTTCCGGTGACTGATATAGAAAAACATAAATTCGAGCATGATTTTGCTGCGCAATGTGTGGAAAGAGAATTGAAGAATTCAGTTAATAAAGACGAAGATAAAGAACGTTTCTCTAAATCCTGCATGTGTGTTGCAACCTACATGATGAAAGATTTAACGGCACAGGAAGCTGAAAAGTTTCTTAAAGAACATGAAAACCCACGGTCTTTACAAATCAAGTACGACAGTGCTGTATATCATTGCACACAACAAAAAACTGTGGATAAAGGCTTTAAAACTTTTGAAACGCCAAAGCCAAAGCAGGAAGAGGGTTTTTTCAGCAAGTTCTTTTAGTGTAATGTTACGCTCTGTCCACGAAAGACACGAAAAACACGAAAATATTCCCGGAGCTGCTGTTCTGTGGATTGTTACTCAATGGGTATTTTTCGGCACTGACTATATCGTGCCTTTCGTGTTTTTCGTGGACGCTCTGCTGGAAACCGCCTGTTTTCGGTGTCCCTCGAACAGGCTCACTGGCCTACTAGACTAAAGTAATAATCGTTTTCTCGGCCAATTCTTTTAGAATCTGCAAGCCACCTGCAACAATGAATTCCAGGTCAGGATGGTTCGATTCCCTGGCCACCTGTTTTAAACAATCTTCTGCCAACGGATTTTCATGTTCCTGAATTATTTCCAGCAACCGGTAGGTGATTGGCGTAATTTCAATAAAATTAACATCATCCTCCCTGTTGCGGTAAACGATGAGAAATGTTGCTTGTTCAGGCGCTTCCAAGGGTAAAAAAGCAGGGGCTATTTTCTGGACGGGGTATTGATAAGCTAGTGGCCAGGCTAACGGTGACAAGGCGATATTCCGGTTAAGCAGATTATCCAGATCCTGATTAGAGGCAACCACGTCTTCCCTGGCGATGGATAATGCCATTTCCACCCATTCATAGTGAGCCAGTTCCAGTATAAAGGGCAAATCATCCGAGCTATCCCGTTCATTTTGCAAATAATCCAGAAACTCTTCCGGAATTTGTGAAAAATACGGCGATTGGCACGGGTGTTTTGCGAAAAAGTCCTGGGCCAAGGCTAACCATTGCTGGTCGTTAAGTATTTTTCTTAAAACCGGGAAATTGCCCGACAAAAAGCCTTCGATATTATTAAAAAATAACTCTCTATACATGGCCATGCGCTGTTCTTTGACATCGGCAGGCACCGGATTGTTTTCCGGATCTCTTATATACGCTGCAAATTCAGCCTGTTTGCTTCTAAAGTCAACACGCCTATCAGCTTTATGCATACTGTTTTTCATGCTGCTTCTCCCAAGCGTTTTGCATCGTTCTGATAGTATTAACTTCTTTTAATAACTCAGGTATCGCGGGGATATTAAAGTCGCGTTCCAATAAAGTCGGAAACACGCCATAAAGCTCGTAGGCCTTGCCTAACAGTTTCCATACGGGGTCAATAATCCCGGCGCCATGTGTATCGACCAGAAAATCTTCGGCCTCTACATAATGTCCGGCAATATGAGCGTAAGCAATACGGTGTGCCGGCATAGCTCTTAAAAAAGCCTCGGCATCGTAATTGTGATTAACGCTGTTGACGTAAATATTATTAATATCAATCAATACATCGCAGTCAGCATCTTCAATAACGGCATTGAAGAACTCTATTTCGGCCATTTCCTGACCTGGGGCTGCGTAATAGGAAACATTTTCGATGGCTATTTTTTGCTCAAGAATATCCTGCACGCGCCTGATACGTGCGGCGACATGCGATACCGCTTCCGAGGTGAACGGAATAGGCATCAGATCATATAAATGCCCTTCTTTACTGCAATAACTCAAATGTTCGCTGTAAAATTTCATTTGATGTTCGGCCATGAACTGTTTGACAGCGCGCACGAATTTTTCATCCAGCGGATCGGTGCTGCCTATCGATAACGATAAACCATGACAGACAAAATCAAAACGTTCGGTCATTGCGCGAAACTGTTTGCCGAATTTTCCGCCGATGGTAATCCAGTTTTCGGGTGCCACTTCGAAAAAGTCGACTTCTTTGGGAGGCGTTTCAACAAGCTGACTTAAAAAAGGCCGTCTCAGACCCAAACCGGCGCCGTGAACGAGATGTTGAGTTGTGTCCATAAGAACACCTGTAAATGATTTGATAGGAACGGGAAGGCATGATGTCTGCCTTCCCTATTAATATAGTCAAGTCGGGCATAAGCAATGCCCGACTTGACTCCTATTTTGCAGGAGTAGCAGGAGTCGCCGGCATTTTCATTTTATCGCCACAAGCGCCTTCCTTACCCTTCATTGATTCGCCTTTCATCATTTCACCACAAGCGCCTTCTTTCCCTTTCATCATGGCACCACAAGCAGCTTCCAGACCTGGCTTCATTTTACCCTCTTTCATCATATCGCCGCATGAGCCTTCGGTAGCTTTTGTTGCTGGTGTTGCCGCAGTTGCAGGTTTTTTACTCCCTGCACACGCACCTTCCGGAGTTTTAGGCTTGGCCATTCCACCCATGGCTGCGCCACAGGCCATTTCTCCTGTTTTTTTGGCTGTATCGGCTTCAGCAACCTGCATATAACCGGTAGACAGTTCAGTCATGCCGAATGGATTAGCCTCGGCATTAGCCGCAGTTGCAGCGAACGTTGAAATTAAAGCAGCACCCATAGCAGCGGCTAAAGGTGTTTTATTGATTTTTCTCATTTTGACTCCCAAATATTATTATAAATATTCGATCGGTAAGGCTTATCGAATAGAACTATCATACCAAAGACGCATGAATAAGGAATGAATATCCATTTATCCAGGAAAAGTACATCCATCAAGACTGTGCAGACTTTGAAGAGTTCCAGCGAATTAACTTAGGGGCGCCCTTGTGGGTGCTCAATGGACCTGCAAACATGGGCAGACACAAGGCCTGCACTTACCTGACCTTGAGCCTTTAGCCTGTTTTCTCCTTAAACTCACACAAGTCTTCAATAATGCAACTCTGGCATCGTGGTTTTCTGGCGATGCAAGTATAGCGTCCATGCAGGATTAGTAAATGGTGAGCATTTTTTTTATGATTTTTGGGCACCCATTTATCCAGCTTGCGCTCCACTTCCAGAACATTTTTGCCGGGCGCAATTCCAGTACGGTTACAAACCCTGAATATATGGGTATCCACGGCAATGGTAGGGTGTCCAAAAGCAGTATTAAGTATGACATTAGCCGTTTTTCTGCCAACTCCCGCCAATGCTTCCAGTTCTTCACGGATTTTTGGCACTTGACCTGCATGTTTATCCAGTAGTTGCCGGCAGAGCTTGATAATATTTTCACCCTTGGCGTTATATAAACCGATAGTCTTGATGTATTCTTTCAAGCCCTCCAAACCCAATGCCAAAATAGCCTGCGGCGTATTGGCAACAGCAAATAATCGGGTAGTTGCTTTGTTTACCCCTTTATCTGTCGCCTGCGCGGATAAGACGACCGCAATTAGCAGTTCGAAGGGACTGCTATAGTTCAGTTCTGTTGTCGGTTCGGGTATCGCTACAGCCAGCCTGTCAAAAATGGCCTGGCGTTTTTTTTGATTCATAGAGATAGTTTCGAATTAATGGCATTAGTCAGGGAGATTATTATGCCAAAGATTCTATTCAGAACGGTCACTGTTGCGATTTTTTAGATATGATTGGCACAGCGCTCAGGGCAATCGCGCTATGTTGTCCCCGTCTGTAATTGCTGGCGATACTGATCATTAGCCATCGCCTTGTTCCTATGTCGCCGAATACTCCGTTTGCCTGTCCCATTACAGCGGATTAAATTCAACGCAATTCTGCGCATAAGTGCCAGATTTTCCGGGGCGTGATCAGTACGCGTCCGATTTTTATCTTCCTCG
>NQJI01000170.1 GCA_002256705.1 Methylococcaceae bacterium NSM2-1 | reverse complement strand
CACAGCCGGGATTTGTCCCATGACCGTTCCCGTCGACGGCAAGCCCAAGTCGCTGGTTTGGACCCCGCCCAGGGCCAGAGGGGCGCACACGGCCATCGTCACAAGGGCCGCCATAGTTACAAACGCTTTCATTGATCGTACTCCTTAGATATTGTTTTTGGAAAAGTGAACTGCAAAAATATTAATCGTTTCCACATATTACCGATTGTCGAACAGCAAGGTAAAAATGCTGGAACAATTCCCTTTTTACTTATCCATGCCAAATATAATTAGCTTCAATTGCTTTACTCAAAGCCATAATCAATTGTTACTTGTGTTAATTAAGTTTAACACAAGTAACTAAGACGACAGCTAACGACCCACACTGAACATTCAAGTATGTTGTGCATTCAGAAACAGAATTAACGTAAAGCTAATCAAACTGTAGGTGAACTAACAAAGCAAATTGGGTTGGACTGACTGAACAAAAACAAAGTAAAAGTTTAGCAAGTATTCCCACAAAAAAAATAAAGGTGATATTATATCGATTCGCTACCATATTAATTCGAATTATATTTCTTGAGGAACGGCATCATGAAAAAAACAAAAATTTTATTAGTCTTTTTAGTCTCAACTCTCGGATACTCAACATCTTATGCACAAGATGAACCTCAGCAAAGCACTCATCATTTCATCAGAGACGCATCCATCACCAACTTACCTACACCTAACAAACACGATAACTTTGGAACAACAATTACAGTCTATTCGCTGATAATTGGCGTCTATGCACTTTATTGGTTCAGACGAAAAGCATAGTGCGTTTCGATACTCAATAAAGACTGGAACCGTTTTTGACTGTCCGGCGACAACATTTTAATCTCTCAATAACCGCTCCGGACATTTTGAGCCATTGAATAGATCAACTAAATGTTTATAGCTCTTCATAAATCCCAACGACACCATAAGCCTGTTACAATAACTTCCATTACCCAATTACAGGTAGATCCTCCCATGTCAGCAACAGCCGGATTAATGCAAGAACATCAACTGATTTTAAAATACATTGATTTAATGGAGCGCTGTGCCAAGTTAAACTTGCAAAAACCCGATATTCAAATCTTATTCGATCAGACGGTATTCTTTATTGATTTCATCCATGAATTTGCGGATAAATTTCATCATGCAAAGGAAGAAAACATTCTTTTCCGTTATCTTGGGACGCCCGGTGTATTAACGCATTGCAACCCCATTCCCCAGATGATGAACGAACATCAGCAGGCAAGAGGCTTTGTTCGCAATATGGAGAAGGCGCTAAGAAGCAAAAACCTGCATGATCTGGCTGAAAGTGCGCAAAACTATGCCGGACTCCTTAAGATGCACATCTATAAGGAAGATAATATTTTGTATCCAATGGCTGAACGAGGACTTTCGGATGATCTTAAGGCATCGATTTCAAGAGAGTACGCCGAAACCGAAGCGGAATTTGACAGTCCTGCAATTTGGGAAAAATATGACGCTCTTCGGATAAAACTGGAAAATGACTTAACCTAATATCATTAAATCCGATATGCAATTTTTTTCGAGAGCAAGAACAAGGTAAATGCGCATCATTTATGTCCCGAATCATCATGAATTTTTGAAAATTTCTAAAAATGATTGATCTGTATCTTTTGTCTTTATCAACCAGTTATTCTACGAATCAATTATGAAAATCTGCTGATCAGGAATCAATGCAGTTTTTCATTTACTATCGATCCGCTTCAAAAATAGCTTTCTGTAGACAAACAAATTAAGCAGAATAACGGCAAGTCCTAATGACATCTGTATTTCTCTTGTTAATGCCGATGGATAAATTATCGGGATAATGTAGTGCTCGATAAAGCCGCTGGCATAGCCTCCTCCGCTTGCCGAGCGCAACTGGGTTTCAAGCGATGTTAACGGACAAATCCACCCGGCAAATTCGATCAGAGCACCCCACATCGCGGCGGGTAGATGAAGCCAGATCAGCTTTCGCCACTTCAGAACGAGAAATCCGCCAAAAATCACGAAAAGAATAAAGCTGAAATGGATGGCTACTATAAGATCAGCCAATAACAGATTCCGCAATGATAAATCCATGCTTGCCTTCTGCAAGCTAACAAGTCCAAGAAATAACTCATTATTTTTTATGGTGCAGCAAACGACGATTCTCTAGCCTGCTAAAATAAACGTCATATGTCTAAGGGATTAAACCATGGTTAAATCAGAACTAGTGAGTGCGCTAAATGAGAAATTATCTGAGCTTCAGGTAAGAGATGCGGAATTGGCGCTTAATTGCACCCTGGAACTGATGGTGGATGCCTTAGTCCAGGTCGAACGCATTGAAATCAGGGGCTTTGGTAGTTTTGATTGTCGGCATCGGTCTTCCCGTATTGCGCGAAATCCCAAAATGGGGAAAACGGTTAATTTATCGGCAAAAGTAGTGGTCCACTTTAAACCTGGCAAAGAAATGAAAGGCCGAATGAATAGCTCCCGTGACAAGTCCAGCATCACAGCATGAGGGCTTAACTAACCAGGCCTTGATATATGGCGATTATAAGCTTGCTGAGCAAATAGTGTGTTTGTTAGTAAAACGAAAAGCTGGAAAAAAGCAGCTCCCGCTATCGCAAAAAGAGAGGCTAGTAAAATCATTATTTTTATAATTTTCATGCTTAGTTACCACTTATTTGTTGAATTTGTGAATGTGGATAATCCTCCCGTTAAATAAGAAAAACAAGTTATTTAATAGTAACTTAAATAAATAGCAGTTACAGTTTCAGGTGTTTTGTCCGGTGTACCATCTGAAAGTTGTTAGTCTACAACAACCTATTTAGAATCGACATTTGGCATTAAGGATGAGCCTAATATTGGTATCAGATGTCGTGAAACAAATAGGTCAATTTTAAGGGCTTTGTATGTTTTTTTTGTGTAAAAACAACAGAACTAAAAGTGGTTTTCCGGCAATAAATTAATAATTTTAATATGGATAAATGCTAACTATAACCGCAATTGCTGCCGAGCCGTATCTTAATATTTTGCTTTGACTGATCGGTCGATAGCTGACTACAACGACTGGCGGCTAACGACCCAAGCTGCCTTTGAATTTCGTCCGGATAATTGCCAAGCGATAGTAGCCGCTGTAAGTCCCGCGGCAATTTATTTTCCACGATGGCATGGTTATGATGAAATACCGCGGCTACATCATAACTCTACATACATCCCCATTCTCAAGCCAGGCAGAGAAGTCGGCACTTAGGGAAACTCCATGAATGTTCGCGGAAACGATGCTTAAGCGCACCGTCGCCCCATAAGATGCGTCGTATGATCGCGAACGCGACGGGGCTGACAATGTTATTCAGATCCTGACTTGGTGAAAAGTCGGTAGACTTTGTACTCGGTACGTTCCGGGAGCTGATCTGGCGATTCCGGATCAACTTCGAACAGGCTTTCAACATGGGCCAGATCGATCTCGAAATACTCCGAGTACAGTGTTTTTATCTCTTCGGCAACTCCAAAGGCTTGGCTCGGTGTCTCTTGTTCTTCTGCGTCCTCAGTGGTCAGCAAAAAAACATTGGTGGTTTCCGGCACTATCAGTCTCAAGTGGGCAACATAAAGCATACGGATGTCTTCCGGCAGTGCGGTGAGCGCTGCCCGATCATAAACCGTATCGATCTGTCCCAGATATCCCTTAGTCAGTGAGAAGTAATCTCCGCATAGGATATGGAGTCTCCCATGTTCCCACAGGGTGAATCTACCAACCCGTCGTCGGGTAGGCTGTAATTGGTTCTCCCGGAAAAAAGCCCGAACTGCAATAGGACTCAACTCAACGCCGATGACTTCATGCCCTTGTTTGGCAAGCCAGATCATGTCCAGGCTCTTGCCGCATAGGGGTACAAATACTCTACTT
>NQJI01000169.1 GCA_002256705.1 Methylococcaceae bacterium NSM2-1 | reverse complement strand
AACGCTACAAACATTTGCTGGGTGAATTCGTAGAACTGCCGTTAACCGGACGCCGCATTCCGATCATTGCCGATGAATACGTTGATCCTGAATTCGGCACTGGCTGCGTCAAAATTACTCCCGCTCATGATTTTAACGATTACGAGGTCTGGACGCGCCACCGCAATACTTCTGTTATGCAGGATTTACCTCATGGCGGCCTAATTAATATTTTCACTGTTGATGCGACGATACGCAGCAATGATGAAGGCGAAGACGGCTTGATTCCAGCCAAATACTGCGGCCTTGACCGCTTTGAAGCGCGCAAGCAAATGGTTGCCGATCTCGAAGCAGAAGGTTTACTGGAAAAAATCGCCGACCACAAACTGATGGTGCCGCGCGGCGATCGAACCAACAGCGTTATCGAGCCGCTATTGACTGACCAATGGTACGTCAAGGTTGCGCCGCTAGCAGAACCTGCGATTGCCGCAGTAGAAAATGGTGACATCAAATTTGTCCCCGACAACTGGAAAAACACTTATTTCGACTGGATGCGTAATATTCAGGACTGGTGTATTTCCCGGCAAATCTGGTGGGGTCATCGCATCCCGGCCTGGTATGACGATAAAGGGAATATTTATGTAGCACGTTCCGAGCAGGATATCCGCGACCAACACAACTTGCCCCCCAGCTATCCGCTTAAACAGGATGAAGATGTGTTGGATACCTGGTTTTCATCAGCATTATGGCCTTTTTCTACGCTGGGCTGGCCGGAAAATACGCAAGAACTGGCTAAACATTACCCAACCAGCGTGCTGGTGACGGGCTTTGACATTATTTTCTTCTGGGTCGCCCGGATGATAATGATGGGGCTGAAGTTCCAGGGCGCGGTGCCGTTTAAAGAAGTATATATACACGGCCTGGTACGTGATGCCGAAGGCCAAAAAATGTCCAAATCCAAAGGTAATGTACTTGATCCGATAGATATCATCGATGGCATAAAGCTGGATGCTCTGGTAGAAAAACGGACAGCCGGCATGATGCAGCCGCATTTGGCAAAAAAAATCGAACAGGACACGCGCAAACATTTTCCGGATGGCATTCAGTCTTACGGCACGGATGCCTTGCGGTTTACCTTTGCTTCCTTGGCATCGACGGGCCGGGATATTCGTTTTGATCTTGCCAGAACGGAAGGTTATCGCAACTTCTGTAATAAACTCTGGAATGCCGCGCGTTATGTACTGATGAACACCGAAGAACAGGATAACGGTTTATCTGAGGCACCTTGTGCATACACGCAAGTTGATCGCTGGATAATTTCCAGACTTCATCAGGTAACAGCTACAACCAGCAACGCTATTGATAATTATCGTTTTGATTTGGCGGCGCAAGCGATTTATGAATTTACCTGGAATGAATACTGCGACTGGTATCTGGAACTGGCAAAAATATCGCTGCAATCCGATGATGCAGCCCTTCAACGCGGTACGCGCAAAACACTGTTGACGGTTTTGGAAACCCTGTTACGATTGACGCATCCATTGATGCCCTTTATAACTGAAGAAATCTGGCAGCGTGTTGCGCCGTTAGCGGGTATTATCGCCAGGGATGGTGTGTATGCCGCGAACCAGTCGGGAACTGGTGCGACGCATGCATATACCATCATGCTACAGCCCTATCCTATAGCGAATGAAGACCGGGTTGATACCAATGCTGTCGCCGAAATCAACTGGGTGATGAGCTTTATTCTTGGTGTACGTCGTATTCGTGGTGAAATGAATATTGCTCCGGGTAAACCCTTGCCTGTATTACTACAGAATGGTTCTGCTACTGATCAAAGTTATTTAACTAACAACACGGTTTATTTACAAAAACTGGGACGCCTGGAGTCGATAACGTGGTTAAATAGTGACGACACAACACCTGAATCAGCAATTGCATTAGTCGGCGAAATGAAAATTCTGATTCCAATGGCTGGCCTGATAGACAAGGCCGCTGAATTGGCGCGATTGGAAAAAGAAATACAAAAAATCAAAAATGATCTGCCAAGAGTTGAAGGCAAATTAAGCAATCCAGCGTTTATTGATAAAGCGCCAGTCGACGTTATTGATAAAGAAAAAGCCAAACTGGCTGATTTGCACTCAATGCTTAACAACCTTGAACAACAGCAAGCCAGGATTCAGGCTCTATGATTGAACCTAAAAAATCTGTGTCCCTTCGGCTGCGCTCAGGACAGACTCTGTGGTGAGTAACTGTTTTTTCAAGGATTAAGCCGTGTGTGTAAAGTAGAAGGTTATATTTCGACTGGACCAGTTTTCTGGAATGTCCACATAGAGGGGATGAGGCGAGTAGATTTTCCCGGTTTACGCTAAGCTACATCCGGGTTACATTTTATATGTTGGTTGTCCGCAAATAGAACTGTTCAAAGTATAATAAACTTTTTAATCCTGTACCTTGGACCTTATTTTATACAACTAACCAAGTAATTATCAGATGGCTACTGTACCAACAGATATTCAATTTAGTGGCTTTACAAAGTACTTGATCCAGGATGGTCTGCTACCTGAACACGAAGCTAAAATTCATAGCCAGGAAGCACAAAAAATGAAAATCCCGTTATTAAGCTACCTTGTTGCTAACAAGCTTGTTGACAGTAAAGTTGTCGCAACAAAAGCCTCAATTGAATATGGTGTGCCTTTTTTTGATCTCGATGCCATTGATCTCCGTAGTCTCCCAATAAATTCGATCAGCGAAAAGCTTATACGCAAACATCATGCGCTTCCTCTTTTTATCCGGGGCAATACGCTATTTATCGCCCTGTCTGATCCGACCAACCTTGAGGCGTTGGATGAAATCAAGTTTCAAAGCCGACTTCATCCGGAAACCATACTGGTTGAAGAAGACAAACTGGTTAAAGCCATAGAAACATCTTTAGAAGCTGCTGACACCTCAATGTCCGCTCTTCTCGATGCAGACCTGGAGAATCTGGATATCACCGGGGGCGATGAGGATGCCACTAAAAGTGAAGTAAATTCAGATATTGACGATGCGCCCATAGTACGCTTTGTCAACAAAATCCTGTTGGATGCAATAAAAAAGGGGGCTTCCGATATACACATGGAGCCCTATGAAAAACACTTCCGTATTCGCTTCAGAGCGGACGGAATGCTCTATCAAGTCGCCAGTCCTCCCGCCAATATAGCGACCCGGATCATATCCAGAGTTAAAGTGATGGCTAAAATGGATATTGCTGAACGCCGGGTTCCGCAAGATGGACGCATTAAAATGATTATTTCCAAACACCGGGCGATTGATTTTCGAGTCAATACCTGCCCTACACTGTTTGGTGAAAAAGTTGTTCTGCGTATCTTAGATCCGACCACAGCCCAAATTGGCATCGAAAAATTGGGCTTTGAATCCGATCAACAACAGCTTTTTCTTGCAGCAATCAACAAACCTTACGGGATGGTTTTGGTGACAGGACCTACAGGTAGCGGAAAAACCGTTACGCTGTATACCGGTTTAAACCTACTCAATAGTGTCGAACGCAATATTTCCACTGCCGAGGATCCTGTTGAAATCACGGTAGAAGGTATCAATCAGGTCAATATGAATGTTAAGGCAGGGTTGACGTTTGCTAATGCCCTGAGGGCTTTCCTGCGCCAGGATCCTGATATTATCATGGTAGGTGAAATTCGCGATTTGGAAACTGCGGATATTGCGGTGAAAGCCGCACAAACCGGTCATCTGGTATTATCAACCTTACACACCAATGACGCCCCGCAAACACTCAATCGACTCATGCAAATGGGTGTTGCGCCCTTTAACATAGTCTCAGCGGTTAATTTGATTATGGCTCAACGCCTGGCGCGGCGTTTATGTGAGCGCTGCAAAACCCCTGCCAATTTTCCTGATAACATCCTTATCTCTGCAGGTTTTAAAGAAGACGAGTTGAAAACACTTCAAATATATAGTCCCGTGGGCTGTGAGT
>NQJI01000168.1 GCA_002256705.1 Methylococcaceae bacterium NSM2-1 | reverse complement strand
CGACCCCGGTTTGCAGTTTTTTTGAAAGCCCTCACCCAAGCCATCCAGAAGGGAGAGGGGAAAAGGCCGCAATCAATGTCCGTGTTGAGTTTATAGCTTGGCATCTCTTTGAACCTTTTTGTGCTTTTTGTGTTTTTCGTGGATCAATTGATTTTTCTAAGATTTAAGGAATAAAGCCATGCCTAGACCAGAAAAACATGTATTTGTTTGTACCCAAAACCGGCCACAAGGGCATCCAAGAGGTTCTTGCGCCAGTTCGGGTTGCGCCGAAATCATGAATGAATTCATGAATGAAATTCAAGCCCGCAATCTGTTTGAAAAAATCGCCCTGACCAACACGGGCTGTATGGGACCTTGCATGATGGGCCCCAGCGTTCTTGTTTATCCTGAAGGAGTTATGTACGGAAGGTTGAAAAAGGATGACGTCAAAACCATCATCGATCAGCATCTGCTCGGCGGCAAGCCTGTTGCCAGCCTCATGGTTCCAGCCGAGATCTGGTAATGAGTTCAGTTGCGTTTATAGAAGAGCGGGTGCTGTTTAACCCGAACATACCCACCGAAGTCAATAATCTTCTGCAAGCGGCTGTCACGGCAAGCTCGATTGACCACGCCGAAGCAGAAAACCTTTTTATACAAGCGCAAACACTGGATAGCCATTGTTTGCAAACATATTTTGCGCTGTATAAATTTTATTTCTTCCAAAAACGTCTCGTAGATGCAGAACGGATTGTTTTGGCAGGTCTGGAGGAATCGGCAAAACAGGGCGGTTTTCCCAACGACTTTCGCCGGCTGGTTCAAAACCTTCAAAAATGGAACCTGTATGCCAATGAGACCACCCTGTTTTATTTGTATACCCTAAAAGCATTGGCGTTTATCAAGCTAAGGCTTGGGTTTACCGAGGACGCGCAGCTTGTCTTGGCACACCTGCAACAACTGGACCCGGAAGACCTTTCCGGCGCTTCAGTGATTATGGATCTGGCTGCTGGAGTGACTGAGTAATGGATTTATCCAGACAAATTACAAAAAACCGCCACCTTGCAGAAACAGTATGTCAGCGATTGATTGAAGAAATCTACAAGCTGGGTTTTCCTGTCGCAGAAATCAAACACTATCCGAATTATGATGATGCCAGTTTTGTACTCATCAAAGACCCTTATACCGGAGAACATAACTTGACGTGCTATTGGTACGATGAGGCTAAAAAACAGCGTATCGGCAGGTTACAGTTTAACAGTGATGGCACCTTTTACGCAGAGTATGATGTTGTCAAACCACATCCTACCAATATCAGACGCTTTGTTGAGGGTGTTACTGCCTGGGGTAAAGCTGAAAACATTAAAGCTGAAGCCAAGTTGTTGCCAATACCCGGCTAGCCGATATGGAAAAGCCATCGCGAATTTATGAGCTGTTACTGGATTACGCCTGCAGTGATACGCAAGTCACGGAACTAACCATCGGCCTGGTTTGGACAGTCTGTAAAGCACAGCACTTAGGGTTAGCCATGAGTCCCGGCATACCCACCCGAACCTTGCCGTGGCCAGGTACATTGGCCGGCAAAACACTGGGCGAACTGGCGGCCTGGATTACCGATTGGGAGCCCTACAAAGCGACCGTAGGCATGGCGGCTATTAATTGCAGCTTGAACGGCTTCGAATTGCCGTCGGGCATCACGCTATTAGCGGCCGCCGACAGAGGCAATCTGACCGTTTTTGAACATTTTCTACCTCGGCTAAAAGATAAAAAAGTGGTTGTTGTCGGCCGGTATCCGGGCATTGAACGCTATGCCGAAGAATTCAATCTCAGTATTCTGGAACGGCAACCGGTATATAACGATTACCCCGACCCCGCCTGTGAGTTTTTATTGCCCGATGCTGACTGGGTATTTTTAACCGCCAGTTCAATCACCAATAAAACCTTCCCGCGCCTGGCCGAACTGGCGCAAAACGCGACTACGGTATTGATGGGGCCGACAGTGCCGTGGTTACCTGAACTGCATGAATTCGGTATCAATTATCTGGCTGGCCTGGAAGTCGTCGATCCCGTAAAGCTATACCAGACTGCGGCAGAAGGCGGCGGTGTGCGCATTTTCGAAAACGGTGCACGTTACAGGATAGTCGAGCTAACGCCAGGTAACGGCATGACCTGGTTGAAAAACCGGATTGCCCGGGACTATACTGAAAAACAGCAACTGACTTCAGCCATGGAGCAGTGGTATGCCAGTGGCAAAAATGGCCGGTTTCCCGAGTTTAACCAACTTCATCAAGTAACAACGCGCCTCTCGCGCATGGATAGCAGTTATAAGCGCCTGTGGGATACGCATCATGGAGAACCATCATGATCGAATTAGCAAAAACCAGCCGCGTTATACTTTACTACAACGGTGCAATCAGCGGCCTGACCCTATTTTTGCAGCATCCTGATGAAAGCGTTTGTACACCTTCCCCTTTACCCGCCTTATCCTCGGTATTGGAAGAAGATGAAATGTCTCTAAACATCCTCAATACTCCTCCTGCCAGTATAGTGAGCGCTATCAGCAATGCCATGGGCCTGCCCGCCAATCTTCTGCAGGCTAATACTGGTTACCGGGAACAGGTTGACACGCCGGGCGGTATCATCACTGTGTATCTGGCTCATTTTAATGCGCTGGATCCACCCCGTCAGTTGATGGCTGACAAAGGTTGTAAATTCAGGACCCTTACCGAGCTAAGAAACAGGCCACCCGCAGAAATGGAGTTATTACGCCGAGCCTATGTTCTGGTCATGGAATCATAAGCATGTTTGATTTTATTGAAGATTACCCTAGCGATAACGCTATTTTCTCTCAGAATGGCTTATACATCCCGGATGCAACAGAGTGTATGCGCTGCGGACTGTGTATCGGTTTGTGTCCGACTTATAAATTATTCCAGACTGAGGCAGAAACGCCGCGTAGTCGATTGCGCATTATCGACAAAATCATCAATGGCAATACAGCTATTTCCGGCGAAGAACTCAAACACCTGAATAATTGTACCCAGTGCCGGGCCTGTGAAACCATCTGCCCCAGCAAGATGGCATACGGTCATTTGTTTGATCTCGCGCGCGAGAAACGTTTCCAGGCGGGGGCTTCGGAACGGCGCGTAAATCTTCTTGGCACAATCGGCTTCAAACTGATAGAACACAAAGCCTTGCTGTATACGGCAACCGTTCTCATCCGGCTGTATCAAAAAAGTGGGTTACAGTTTTTGCTAAGAGCAACCGGTTTGCTGCGGCTGTTCAAACTTGAAAAAGCCGAATCGCTCATGCCTGAAGCGGATATAAGCAAGCTGGCCGAGCGCTATTCCTCCGGTAAAAAACGCCGGGGCAATGTGGCCTTGTTTACCGGCTGCATCAGTGATCATTTTGACCGGAAAACCCTGCTCGCCTCGATTAAGTTGTTAAATGTCATCGGTTTTGATGTCCTTGTTCCAAAACAACAAACCTGTTGCGGTGCGGTTCATCGCCATCAAGGCAATACTGCCGTCGCTGATAAAATGGCGGCAATCAATACCGGCGTATTCAATTCACTGGATGTTGAAGCCATTATCTATACTGCCAGCGGATGCGGCTTGATGCTGAATGAATATGGGAAAGACAATGGCGGCGAAGCCAGCGATACGCTTAGATTCGGCAGCCGTTTGTACGATATTGCAGAGTTTTTAAATCTGCATTGGCCGGACGGCATGAGCCTGAAAAACAGCCAATCCAATTTGGTTCATGAAAACAGGAAAGTCGCCGTGCATGAGCCGTGCAGCCAGCGCAACGTTCCCAAGCCGGAGCTTGGGAACGAGGGTGCTTGGAACCGGCATCAACATGTGTATGCATTACTGGAAAAAATCCCTGAACTAACAGTGATCCCGTTGCCCGACAATCAAATCTGCTGTGGTGCGGGTGGCATTCACATGTTGACACACCCCGAAATAGCCGGGCCACTCAGAAATGCAAAACTGGCTC
>NQJI01000021.1 GCA_002256705.1 Methylococcaceae bacterium NSM2-1 | reverse complement strand
GTTTTATTGAACCACGGCGTATCGAGGTCAAAAGGTTTGCCGCCTTTGATACGAGGAAATTCAATCGCACGCAGAACGCCGCCACGGTCTTCATCATGGCCTATTAAGCCGGATTCACGACGCAAGGCGCATTCGACAGCCAGATCAGCACAAGACTTGATCAGACGAATGTCTTCGACATTAGACGCAGAAGCTCTGGCGAAATAGCCGGATTTTTGTACCAATGTTTTTTCCGCATCGAGCATTTGCGCAAACTGTTCACCAAACCATTTGCCGGGATTGACTGCATCGAGCTTTACATGACCGAAAGCGTCCCGCGGCACTTCCTGTCCTTTGGCCTGCATTTCAGCGACGATGGATTCCACACCAGCGCCTTCGGAAACGAAGATGTTTACGCAGTCTACTTTGTCCATTACCGCACGAAGTCGTTTGGCTTCGGCGGCAATATCAATGGACATTTCCGGAATGAAGATGCCGTGGACTTCAAACGCATTGCGATCAAGGCCCAGTTCAGGTAACCATTCAGCGCGATCAAGCAACTTACGGTATTCCTGAGCCGTGGCGGCGGTGAGCCAGCCGCAACTGCGTCCCATAACTTCATGGACAATCAGCATACGCGGGTTGGCGTTGTTTTCGGCAACAACGTTCCAAAAGTAACGTGCACCCTGCTCTGCCGCCGTCCAGGCACCCAGCGATTGCTTGATAGGAAAAACATCGTTATCAACCGTTTTGGGCAAACCGATAACGGTGAGGCCGTAATTGTTATTCGCGAGAAAAGCAGCAAGATCCGCTGCTGCGGTATTGGTGTCGTCGCCGCCTATGGTATGGAGAATATCCACGCCATCTTTAACCAATTGGTCGGCAGCCACTTTTTGCGGGTCTTGACCTTCCTGGACCAAACCGCGTTTTACGCAGTCTTTAACGTTGGTCAGTTTAACGCGACTGTTGCCAATCAGCGAGCCACCGAAACGGTGCAGAAGTCCCGCTTTTTCACGTATTGCTGGCGTGACAGTATAAAAATCGCCAAGTAGCAGACCTTTGTAGCCGCTACGATAACAAATGATTTCAATGGAGGGATCGATTTCAGAATAACGCTCGATAAGGCTGCCGATAGCTGAGTTTAGGCATGGAGCCAAACCGCCCGCGGTAAGGATTGCGACTTTTTTGGGTTTATTCATAAGAATTGTAAAGTATGAGGTTAGACAAAAGTTATGTTAGGGGAGCGACGCTGCACCCTTTGATATATCGTTCCGCTCCAAAACTAAACAACACAGAAACATCTCCGGACTTGCGCTGCCATGGCGCGGCAAAGAGAATTCCGGCTTGTAAGCTTTGGCTTTAGGGCTCCGATGGCTGGCAATTTTACCATATTACAAAAGAATATCTTTTGTTTTGTTTTTTTGCACTTATACCAATATCGGATCGGTTTAGTTGATTGCGTTGGTAGTGCAGGAAGGGTTAATAGAGGATTATGAAAGCCTGGATTTTCATTGTAGGGAGGGTGAAGCGGCCAGTATCTGACAGCAAATCCTCCATTGATTTAATGACCAACGGCGGTTTTGGAGATATTTGTCAGAGCGAGAAGCGTTGAAGTAAACCGGCGTTTATTTCTTGAAATAACCGCTAACAACTGCCGCTAGAGAAAGCTCGTTTTTAGCCAGGGGTTTGATGATCGTGAGTGCATCCGACAATATTTTTGTTGCTTTGGGAAAATTCGCAATATTCTCACGCACCAAGTCGTAGGCGCCGAACACCGCCAAGGAAAAAAACTGTTTTATCAGAGAATAATGGTTTCTGTTCAAGCCGGCCAAAATGGCAATCGATTCCTGCGCGTTAGCACCGCCACACTGCAGATATTTGAATACTGCCGTTTTAAGCAAATCATTCGACATCACACCGTACAGCGCGTTGGCAAGGACATTAAGATTGGCATTGGCGTGCTGTCTGTCACGGTAATACGCTTCGATTTTTTTGTGAATCAAATCTGTATTATAGAAATCAGGCATGGCCAATAAATGCGTGCTCAATATCTGTATATCCGAAAATACCGCAGTCAATCCGCCTCCGGTTAAGGGATGGCGCATATTAAGCGCATCACCCAGCATTACCGCGCCTTTTCGTATTATGGGTTTTGCCGCCATATAATGATTGGGCATGACTTTAAAGCCACCTTCCTGTAAGGCCTGTTCGTAACTGGCAAGCATACATTCGGGGATGTAAGGCGTTACATTGGCATCCAGATGGGCTTGCAGCAACTGTTTTCTAGGCAGCTGTTCGCCCGGGAAATCGATTAAAATCCTGACTTCATTATTGGAAATCGGATAACAAATAAACGGCGTAGGTCCCGATAAAAATACATGCCCATGTTTTGGAAAAGGCATTTCACAGTCTTTTAAAATCAACCCGATAAAGTACGACGTCACGGTCTTTTCATTATTGCTGAGACTCTCTCTAAAATTAGAAAAGAATCCGTCGCTGGTAATGGTTAAGGGCGCATGAATGGTCTTTATCTCGGACGTGAGCGATTCCCGGTAACTAACGCCGATAATTTCATGCCGTTCATTTTCCAGCAGTTGTAATGCCTTGCCGTGTATTTGCGTAACCGATTCATTTTGCAGGGCAGAAGCTCTGATTTGCTGCAAAAACCGGCCATTATGCAAACCCATTCCCTTATAGTGATCAGGATAAGGAATGGTTATTTTTTCGTCGCCTTGTAGCAGCGCATAACCATCAACCGGCTGTGCATCAAAACCATCCAGCAAATAACCGAGACCCATTTGCTCAAGTGATAACACGGCTCCAGGCTGCAACAATTCACCGACGATGCGCTTTTTCTCCTTATAACAATGATCGATTAACGCTATCTTAATGCCTTTGGGGGCGAGATAAGCGGCGATAGTGGCGCCCGCCATGCCTGCGCCGATAATACAAATGTCGAATTCTGATTTCATATTGAGCTACTTGATGCAAATACTGTAAACTGCGTTGGTTCTTTTATCATCCCTTAACAGACTTCCTATAGTATCGATTCAACGCCCAGACAGGAAATATATTCCTGTAATTGGCGTAGGTTATCATACAGTTATAATTAAAAACTCCGGAAATGTTTTCCTGTGGCCAATCGCCGATATCGGTTTGCCTGTTCAACAACACATCGATACCGGTTTCGATAATTTTTTTATCGCCAAAATCAGCGGCCATGAGTGTCAGCAATGCCCAAGCGGTATTAACGACTTGCGACGTCGCCGCCTCGGTATAAACCAGTTTGGAACACGATTCAAAAGTCTCTCCCCAACCACCATCCGCTTTTTGCTTATCAACCAAAAAGGCACAGGCTTTGGTTATGCTGGCAGCTATTACATCATCGTCATAATAACCCTTACCCTTGGCCTTGCTGATCGCTTCCACCCCAAACCAGGTAGCATAGGTAAAACAGACCGCCCAGCCACCATACCAGGAGCCGTCCGGCTTTTGTTGCCCGAGGATAAAATTGAGACCAGCACTAATTGCCTTGCGTATTTCGCTGTTTTTAAAGTCAGGATAAGCTTCCTGCATTTCCAGTAAGGAAATAACACAAGCCGCAGTACATTCTGTCCATGAATAATCAATCATTATATCGGCAAACACTTCAGAGGGATTAAGTTTTTCGAGCCATTTAGGCGCACGTGACAACTCATAAGTTGCCCAGCCGCCATCGGTATTTTGGTAAGAAAGGATAATGTCAACGGCTTGTTTAATACGTTGTTCATCAATCGCAGGTTTAACCAGGCCTGAATGATGAATAGCTAACGTAGCGCTTAAGCCTTCCGCCGTGCAATCTGCAACCGGCCAGCCTTGTTCAGCCGTTGAAAAAGGCCAACTGCCTATCATGGGATGACGGAAAAACTCGGCATGCGTCGGGTGTTCAGCATCGATTTGCGATAGATCAATAAATTGATAGCTTTTTGCAATAGTCTCAGGAAATAGCTTACCCAAATCACTTTCCAGTATGGCGCGGGTTGCAAAAGCGGCATCCCAAAGCTGAGAGCCGTTGTAGCCGCTCATTTTCATGCCATCTTCCGCAACCCATAAATAATCATACCAACGCGCTACATGCTTTTTAAATTGCGCAGAATCCTTGCCATAGGCATGCCAAATACAAATAGAATTGATGGCTTTATTGACGGGGCCTATATCAAGATAGTTGGTTTGCTCATCCTCGGCATTGAGGTATTTTAAAATGTAGTCTGTAGACTTTTTTCTTAACCAGGACCATTTGAATTTTTCATAGCTATTGGTGAAAAAGTTCATCCACTTCAGTACCGGAGATGGCGTGGTGTAACAATCTTTTTCGCAAACTGCATTGCGTTGTTTCGGCCAGTTAATTGAGGCGAAATCTTCGTTATAAATTTCCTCTCTTAATGACAATATTAGCTCATTTTCGGGCACTTTAATTCGCTGCGCATAACAATAGGCCATCGGCAAGTAAACCAGGCGGGTGTGACACCAGTAGCGCCAAGGATGCACCGGCAACCATTGTGGAAATAACCACATTTCAGGAAACAGGCTGTTAAACCCTTGCCAGTCATAACAATTCATAATAGAAAGATAAAATTTTCCCCAGGAGGGGATGCCTGTTGCACCGCCATTGTTTTTGATCCAGGTCCTGGCGTTGATCAATTGCTCATGATTTTTATCAACTCCCAGAATACGCAACGACACATATTGCATTACGGTGCCAAACATGGTCGACTCACCTTCAATATGCATGCCCCAGCCGGCATCTTTATTTTGATGATTGAATAAATAAAGCTTCATCATTTCCTGATGCGCTTTGGGAAACGGCGTATCAGAAATATAAGAAGCTATCAATAAACCGGGTAAAAGAAATAACGGGCCGCCGTAATCACCTGGCCAATGACCCTCTTCACTTTGCAAGTAAGAAAAATAGTTGATGGCATTGATAAGCGCATCGGTCACTTTTTGCTCTTCGGGGCTCTCTACTTGCGGAATTTGCCCGGTAAATTCCTGGAATTTCGCATTAATGGCTGCGTGCCTGTAAACCTTATCGCCTGAATTGGGATTGCTGAATTTATCAAACCGAAAATCTTCGGCAAACTGTGCTATTTCTTCGTCCGAGATGTTATCGGCATTTTCCAGATGCTCATTGATATTGCCTGAGCCGGGCTTGAATGCCCAAATGTGCCGTCCTTTTTCAGTGAGTAGTTGCCAGTTTTTCCAACCCGGTTTTACATTCAGCATAGATTTTTATGAGGTGCCTTTTAGCTTGGTTGAACGAAAAGTGCCATCCTTATTAAAAGGATGCCACTTATAAGTTTTGGATTTATTTACTTATTAAATAAAGCTATACGTATCATTGCTATAAAACCTTTCAGTTTTTTCCATAAGCCAGGTGGTTGGCGCAAACGCTCATGGCCAGGCAGCAATTGCCCTTTGGCCAATTTGCCTATTTTTCTTTTCACGGCAGGGTCGAGTTTGCCGTCGGCGGCCAATTCAAAAAACAAGGCTTTCACATTGCCCAAATCAAAAAAATCCCGCTGCCATTCCCATTTAAAATTGCCGCCATAACGAAACCAGGAGCCGCCTATGCCGGCTACTTCATAATGTGTACCGTCTTCACGCAGGGCAGGCGACACCTGACGCCATAAGCCAATCACTTCTCCCTGCTTTTCATCAATTAAAATGCGATGATACGGATAGCGCCATTCTTCAAAACCCTCCATTTGCACGCCTAAAGCCCATTCCTCTATCTCTTTGCGGCTACGTGCTACAAATTCTTCATTGGGGCCAATATTCCAGCGATATTCTGCGTCATCGGTATACATCTTCCCTAAGTATTTGGGCCAGTTACCTTCTTTTTCAGCATCACGATTAGCCTGCAGCCAACGCTCAACCATTTCTTCAAGTTCTGCTCTGGGATATGCGGCCATTCTTTGTCTCTCATGCGTTCATTTGAGTTAACTACTCAGTTCTTGTTAAATTTGCCACAGATTCACAAATTATAAAATGACTCTTTTGCGTTAATAATCTAATGAGGTTTCGCCAAAATTGATAATTAACCCCAATGGACATCCAGGTATTCCCAAATAATTTTTGAGCCAACTATAATGTTCATCAACTATTCCTTCCTGGGACTTGACCTCCAAAATAATTTTGTCAAACACTACAAAATCGGAAAAAAATAATGAGGTAAAATTACCCCCTTTGTATTTAACTGCATATTTCTTTTCGCGTTCATAAGGAATTTTTTTGTTATTAAATTCATATTCAATAGCGTCTTTATAACTCAGTGTTCAAGTTTATATTCATTGCCGAGGTATTGATTTTAAATAATCTCTTATTAATCAATAGTCAAAAGTTATAAAGCCTATCTAAGACCATTATTTTACTTTTATAAGCCACTGTTTCTACAATTGGTTTTAGAAAACTTGAACATGGGATTTCATCAAGCCTTTTTGTTTAATTTGGAGAAAATCGTGGGCTATATTGTTAGAATTGCCCAACATATTGTTGTAATAATGCAATACTATCAAGATAAAAGCAATAATAAATAGCGCATAATTTTTCGCCAGATTAAGATAAAACTTTGATCCATCTAAATATCACCAACCTTCCAAAGCCAGTTATACGTAGTGATTAATACTCGATGTTCCAGTTTTTAACTTATTTGCATTTTGATTCTTGAAAAAGTTATCCAGCAACTGGTTATTGTAGTGAAGAAGAAGGTTCTATACGCCCTAAATCTCTCCCAACCATATGCTTGCCAGAAGGCATTAACTGAAAAACATCGTCAACAAGCCCAGCCAATTCTTTGAGCTTATCGGCAGGGTTCTGATGCTCTAACAAGGTTTTGATAAATTCGAGCAACACAGCAATCTGCGATTTTCTTTGCAGGCTGCCTACGGTATACGCGGGCAGTTTGTTTTCTATGTGGGTTGGTGGCGTAGGGTGAAGGAGGAGACAATGGTCAAACAACAGACTCAGGATCAGGCCACGGATTGATCCCTCATCATCCAATTGCTTGGCCTCACACTCACATCCTTCATAAAGCTCCCAGTCCTCAAAGCTTAACTCTTCAAGCCATCTCAACGTGTAGGCTTGAATAATATCTATAGTGCGCTTCGTCTATCTGTAGCCACTAAATAACGGTAATCGCTTTCGCCTTCATATTTTAAGGCAACGACCAAGCGTTTTTTGCCCTGTGCAAGCACTTTTAATCGCGCACTGCTCACCGTCGCTTTAATTTCTTTACCGCCACGCACCCCTAAAGCCACTTCCACGCCTTTGTTGGCGGTATTAAAATAATCCTTCAAATTTCTTTTTTTGTCTTTATATTCAATAGTCTGGTTCTCCCGCAACTGGCGGATAACCTGTGTAATATCAAATATCAGTGAAGCTTCATCCATAAACACCGATTCACCCTATAAGGCATCAGCTAAAACGGCTTTGATTTTATTGTCGCCGTGGGCATACTTGAATGCTTGCAGCAGCCGTACAGCAAGCTGAGTTTTTGTGGGATATGCGTTATTCTGTTCAGGCATAACAGGCCTGTCGTTTTTTGTCATCCCTTGCTTTTTCAAACGTTTATTTTATTTAGTCCACGCCGTCAACGCAGGGTCTGGCATGTAAAAAGCAAAACCCACGGGGGTAGTCACCGACTGCGTGACCAACAACAATAAAACGACAGTTTGTTCATTGACTTTCAATTTTAATTGCTTTGGTTGGGCAATATTTTTCGGCCTGCCGGGCTTTTTCCAGCAAATCCAGCGGCGGGTTTTCTTGTAAAACAGTGACATTGCCAGCGTCGTCCACCTGAAAAAGTTCAGGCGCTTCAGTCATGCACGTTGCATGGCCCTGGCAAAGCTCCCTGTCGATTTTTATTTGAAAGCCGGAGCCGGTTTGTGCACTTTCTTGTTCGTTATTTCTCGTTGACTCAACAGCGCCTTCCTTAATGCCCGTGCGTTTTATGTAACGAACTCGGCATGGTGATTTAGGTTGCACCACCATTTGGGTGAAATCATCCTGATAAGTGTCTTTGTCGTCGATCAGTTCAAAAGTATATCGGCGCAACAGAATGCTAAAAATTGCTTTTAATTGCAACATCGCAAAAGCGTTGCCGCTGCATTTGTGTTTACCTCCGCCGAAGGCAATCCAGCTGAAGGGCCTGGCATCTTCCTGGCGTGCTTCCGAATAGCGGTCAGGGTCAAACTTTTCCGGATCCGGGAAAATATCCGCAATACGATGTGATACGCGCGGCGAGGCGCAAACATATTTTCCAGCCTTGACCTTATAGTCTTTAAAATGAAAATCCTGCATCACTTTGCGAATTAAAAATATCAAAGGCGGATGCAAACGCAAAACTTCTTTAATGACATTTTCAAGTACCGGAATTTCGCGTAAAGATTGAAAAGTGACTTCACCATCAGCGCCGAAGTGTTGATCCAGTTCATTCAACACCAGTTCCAACTGTTCAGGCCGGCGCGCCAACTCCAGTAGGGTCCAGGCCGCTGTGCCAGCTGTTGTATGATGCCCGGCGAAAATAGTGCCGATTAACATGCCCGTTATTTCGTGCGCAGATAAGCGGCTGCCGTCGTCATAGCTGGCTTCAATGAGTATTTGAAACGCATCTTCACTTTTTTCTGGTTTCTGCGCTCTTTTCGCAATAATACCGGTGACTAATTCCTGCAGTCTGGCGCGCGCTTTATCACGGCGGCGAAATACCGGCAGAGGCAAATAAGGAAAAACAAAAGCCAGTGGACTCAAGCCCTTTTCAAGATCATGATAAATTTTTACAAATTCTTCATTCAGTTCATAACGGAATTCATCACCAAGCAGGCAGTGGCTGGACGTATAAATGGTGAGTTCTTTCATAAACTCAAGCAAATCAATTTCGCCGGCATCACCCCACTGATCGATGATTTGTTCAACTTCCTGGACTATCACTTGTGCATAGCCACGCATCGGTTTATCGCGCAATACCTGCATGAGCATTTTAAGCTGTTGGTCTTTTTTATGCGGTGGCGCATCAAAAACCACACCTTTGCCAAAAATAGGCGTCATGATTTTATACGCCTGGCTTTGATCCAGCTGAGCGTCGGGCGCGCGAAAAAAAGCTTCATTCGCTTCGGGGCCGGTCATTAAAACCATTTTTTGATGAAACATACGGAATTCACCGATTTCTCCCAGTGTCTTTCTGAGTCTCATCATGTAATCAAAGGGATTTTTGCCAAATTCGATCATGTGCCCTAAAAGCGGCAATGCGCCAGGCATTTTAGGCGGTTCTTTGCCAGGAGAAACGGTTTTTTCTGTATTCGTCGTAGTCATAACTCAATCTGGATATAGGTGTGCATTAAGGAACAATAATGATATAACCTAATCTATTGGATTCCTTGGAGAGCATAAGCCTTTGAATGCTACAGGCGGATGCCAGGCGACCGTTAATTTTACGCGGTGACTGGTTAATGTACAAAACTTTCTCACATAAATGGGACTTAGCTGCAAACTGCGTCAAGCTCTGACCAGACCTTCAATGCTCTAAAAGCCTTGCAGGACTGAATCTGCAAATAATGAAAAAATAGCTCTGTGTGAAATAATGAGATTGTTTTATAAGGCCTTATTTAGCATTCGGACCATGGGACACTGAATAAGTCTTCCATGACGTTTTTCAGAGATGAAAACCGCAAATGCGATTTGCTGCTTTTCACATATTCAATGGTCTAACAACAAAAAATGGCGGCACATCCCTACGACAAACAACTTCTGACTCAAAAAGAGTATTTCTTAAGAAATACCGCCAATTTCACTGCATCTGAAGAAAGCTAGCTTGCAGACCTGGATTTACTGAGAATATTGGGCATCTTTCCGTCCTTGCTGATAAGCCTTCTGTTCAGCTTCTTTATGTTTACCATATAAAAACCCGCCGGCGGTACCCACTGCCCCACCAATAAGCGCGCCCATACCGGCGTTACCCGCTATGGCACCGATTACGGCGCCGCCAGCGGCACCGCCTAATCCGCCCGTCATGCTTCGCTGCGCCGTGTCTGACATCCCGGCACATCCGGTTACATTAATGAGCAATACCGCCAGCACTAAAATTACAATTTTTTTCATGATCGATTCCCCTTTATTACTATTTTTTACAAGGCCATTTTTCAGTCAGAAATCTGAATTCGGTTTCTACCGGCATTTCAGTCATGAATTGGGGATGCTCCAGCGCCCAAGCGACAAACAAAGCGATCGCCTCATTGCGCGAGGGCTTGGGTTCTGTAGGACAGAACAATGCTTTCTTCGGATCGTTCGCAGATTCAGCGATAGAGTATTGATATGCACCGACCAAATAGCCGTGGCAAAAATGAATAGCCTCCTTATAGTGCTCATCCTGCGGAGAAGCCGTGCATAGATTGATTAAATCACGGGTCGTTTTCACCTTGAAATCTTCTTCAGTAACGGCAGAGCTTGCTAATCCGGGCAATAAGATACCCAGCATAGCGATAAACCTTAACAATTTTCGTTTCATATCGAATATCCTCTAAGTTATTAAATTTGAATTATTTTATCAGCATATCATTGTTTATTCGAGTTTACGACCGGTTTTGACTCAACCAAGAAGGCGCTAAAAACCATGTAGATCACAATCAGCATACATGAAAAAGTTACCCTTTTAAACTCCCGGCATCAGGCGCATCGGCAAGCACTCGAATTTCCAGCGGCCGGCTGGTATCAAGATGAATATCCCGTTGCGGAAAGGCAATCACGATACCCTTCTCGGTCAGCGTTTTATTGATCATGTAACGCAGGTCGCTAGCGACGACCATCCAGGATACTTCCGGCTTGAGCTGGACCCAAACATACAAACCGAAGAGCAGTGCATCGCTGCCAAAATCCTCAAATTGCACTTGCGGCCGAGGATCGTCCTCAACCAGCCCGTGCCGATCCGCAACTTCGAGGAGCAGATCGGTTACCTCTTTGACTGGCGAGCCATAGGCAACGCCAATTTTGACCACGATGCGCACTGCCTCATTGCTCAGCGTCCAGTTGGTAACGTTCTGCTCAATGAAGGTGCTATTAGGAATCAGGGTCTCGATGCCATTAGCATCGCGGATGTGCGAGCTGCGTACCCCGATATCCAGGACGCGGCCACGGATACCGCCAACCTCGACCAAGTCCCCCGGTCGAAAGGGCGCATAAGCCCACTAATCAGATTCTTGAGCAGGTTTTGCATCCCGAAGCCTGCCCCGATGGCCAATGCTCCACCCATGAAAGCGAATATCGTCAACGGGATCCTGACCACCATCATGCTCAATATCACCAGGAGCAGGACTTCAAGAAAGAGTATCCAGCGCCGCGCAATACGGGCAAGACTTGCGTCCATGCCCAAACGTGTCACTGCCTGACCTTCAAACAGCCTTGACAGGCGGGCGGCAAACCAGTAACCAACGATCAGAATCGCTAAAGCGGTCACAACCTTATCAACGGTGATACTGCGTTTGCCACTGATTATCTGTCCCTCGACTTCTATGTTGTCTTGCACCGCAAAGAGTTCGAAGTCCCAAATTTGCGAGGCAACGTCGCGGGTCGTCAGCAATGCTTCCTCCAGGTAATCGGAAAAAGACTTAACCCGGAACCTCTCGTCCAGTTCCTGCTTGCTACGTTCCAGCAATCTTTGGGTTGACTCAATTGCCCCCAGCAAACGCGAGAATGAAACCACCTGATCAAGATCAAGTTTCCTTAATTCATCCCTCAAGGCATCCGGCCCGGTAACGGCAGAATCGAGCTCTTTAACAGACTCATTGGTTATCTTCGTTAGCACACGATGGCGTAGCTGATTAATATAATCATGAAGCGTTTTCAGAACCTCCTGATTCCGGGCGATCCTGTCATAAGCCTCGCCGGCCTTTTCACGGTCGGTCACCTTGGCATAAAGCCAGCGAAGATTCCAAATATCCCGTTGCATTTGCAGGTAAACCAGTATCCTGTTAAGAACTAGCAATTTAATATCGGCATCATTCCTTTGCGCCTGGCGCATCTGATCAATCTGTTCAGGCATTGCGGATTGCTGCTGTACATCTTCCCCAGTGACGCTCAACGCAAGCTTTTCTTGTTGGCTAGCATTTTTTTCAATATCGAGCGCGGATACCGCTTGCTTAAGCTCGGCAATAATCTGTTGGCTTTCAATTTCAATATTTTTGTTTACCTGATCGATGTCTTGCTGCGTCAACTCCACATGTTCGGATGCCACACTGAGCTGCTTATTAGCCAATTGCAACTTTGCCCGGGTTTCCAGTAATTCTTCCTGAACCGTTTGTTTTTCAATCTGAAACCCCATGGCACGCGCCAAATCAATCTGATTTTGCAGTACCAGTAGATCACGCTCCCTATTCAGGCGGGCTTGCAGGTCAGAAGACTTTTTAGCCTGCTCTACAGCCTCGTCAGACTGCCTTAGCTTTACTGCGGAATTTTCGGCGGTTTCTACTAGATGTTGTTCCGTATGATCAAGCGCTGTGATCCAGGACTCAATTTCATCCACTTGGTTGCCCAGCTTAGTAACAGACTCTTTGAGCTCATCTGCGCTGAGAAAGGGATGGGGGAGCGGCTCGCTGAATCCGGACCAATTTGCGGCCTGACTTTCCAGTTCAAGACGTCGCTGCTGACGCACCCGCAAATTCACCAGACGGACAAGTTGTCCCTGATAAAGAAACACGAGCTGCCGGAGATGTAATCGCCGGGCAAAGATCTCCTGCTTTTCAGACAGCCCGGTAGCAGATGATTTGGCGACTGCATCAGAAGGCACGAGAGCAAGTTCCTCGCTGGTTGCGGCAAGTTTTTTCTTGATTTCCTCGGTAAGCGCCACCGGATCGATCCGGGATTGGCCTGGCGCGGGCTTGCTGGAGGATCCCTGCATTATCCCTTTGACCAGCGAAGATGTAGGCGCTGCCGAAGCTGGAGCTGGCAACAGCATCATCAGCAGGCTCATGACAACTCGGATTACGCCAAATTTTATCGGCCCATATCCGGGATGACTGCGAACGATGCGGTAATGTTTTGTTAATTGAAGCATTTTAGCGACCAAAAAAAAGAAAGACGGACTACCAACTGAAGCCGCGACAACAACATATCTACTTACTTTTGGGGGGGCGGCTAAAGCCGCCTCCCCATGTTGTGGTTGAAGTTGGTAGCCATAAGACGAGTTAGTGCATTTCAGCCATCTGTCTGGGCTTACGGCAGGGAT
>NQJI01000003.1 GCA_002256705.1 Methylococcaceae bacterium NSM2-1 | reverse complement strand
ATATTGAATGCGCTGATCAATACTTAGCTCAAGATTCTTTCCTGAAACAGGCTCTTTAATATTTTCTATATCTTCAATAATTCGACGCTGTCCATCCCTGATGACTCGTTTGCTGCCTGAAATTCCTTTCAATAAATTTTCATAACCGGACTCCATTCCCTCCTGCCCGATATCATCAACATTCGTAAAGCCAACTATATGTGCTGAAACACCGCCTGTAGGGTAAAAACGCTTGAATTCACGCTCAAAATAAACACCTCCAAGCTTTAATTCTTTCACTTTATCGCCAAGCTGCGGATTAACCCTGCGCGCTATATAAACAAACTGTCTATGTGAATCTTCCTTAATCAATTCGGTTACTTTCCCAGCCGGCAAATTCAACAGCTTTTCCATAAGCCTGATCTGGTCGTCTTTCGCAAATTTAAGCTCTCTGGGATTTATCCAAATAGACTCAACAGGCGAACTAATAGCCAGAGGATCACCATTTCTATCTTTGATCATGCCCCTGTATGCTGAAACGGACACATCATCGACCTGCCTCATATCCCCCTCATGCTTGAGAAACTGTTTACTCAGGACTTGTAAATCAATCGCGCGACCAGCCAATACCAACATACAAACCATCATAAAAACGACCAGGAATTTTCTTCTGGCCGAAAAATCATCTGTTGGTCGTTTTGGCGTACTTCTAACTCGAAAATCTAACATTTACGGCTTTATATAAATAATTTTTTCTCGTAATGGCATGGCCAGTTTCAATTGCTCCCGCGCCACCAGCTCTACCCGGTTCTGTTCCGCCAACATCGTCACTTCCAATTGCATCTGTCCCCATTCGACTTCATACTGATCCAGCGCTCTTTCCTGTTTTTGGATCTCAATAAAAATCAAACGTGAGTAGTATTTGCTATAAATCACCGCTAAAGCCGATAACAGAAGCGCTATGCCAGCCACACTCAAAAACCGATTTATAGCCACTTAAACTCTCTCAGCGACTCGCATGATCGCACTCCTGGCTCTTGGGTTTTGACTGATTTCCTGCTCACTTGCTTTCAACGCTTTACCTATTCTCTTTAAAATACCTTTGGCGATATCAACTTCCTTAATGGGCAATTTGCCAGGATTATACTTAGCGCCGGATTCATCTCTAATAAAGCGCTTTACAATTCTGTCTTCCAGGGAATGAAAAGAAATCACTACCAATCGCCCTCCCGGCCTCAAGACTCGTGCGGACTGCTGTAAACAAGCCTTTAATTCATCCAGCTCCCTATTAATTTCAATACGTATTGCTTGAAACGTGCGTGTTGCAGGGTGCTTGTGCTTCTCCCTCACGGGTACTGCATCTTCAATCAGTTCCGCCAGTTGCCTGGTTGTTGTAATAGGTGATTCGGCCCTTATTTCTACTATTGCTCGAGCTATGCGCCGCGCAAACCTTTCCTCGCCATAGTCAAATAAAACCTTAACCAGTTCTTTCTCATCAACGCTAGCCAGCCACTGTGCAGCCGAAACACCAGCATTGCCATCCATACGCATATCCAGAGGGCCATCCCGCAAAAAGCTGAAGCCTCTTTCAGGATTGTCGAGCTGAGGTGACGACACTCCTAAATCCAGCAAAATACCATCGACTTTTCCTGCCAGGTTTGCCCTTTTGACTATACTTTCCAGTTCAGAAAAACAGCTATGCTTTAGCTTGAACCGCTCATCCGTAAGCATTGCTTGTGCATAATCTGAATTAATCGCATCGGAATCACGATCAAAAGCCAGCAATTGTCCGTATTGGCCCAGCAGATTCAAGATACCCTGACTATGCCCGCCTCGTCCAAATGTACAATCGAGATAAATACCGTCTTTTTTAAGCGCTAACTGCTGCAGGGCTTCTGCATACATAACGGGTAAATGTTCCACCAAGAAATCTCCCGTATTAAAAAGATAAAGACCCTAGCTCTTCCAGACCTTCATTATCATCACCATCCAGCCATTGTTTCTCTTTGGCTGTCCAGGCATCTTCGTTCCAGATTTCAAACTTATTAAGCTGACCGACCAGGACGATTTTTTTGTCCATATTGGCAAATTTCCTGAGTTTTTCCGGCAGTAGCAACCGCCCCTGTCCATCCATTTCGCATTCAGATGCATTACCGATAACAAAACGCCTTAACTTGCCGGCCATTTTATTTAAAGTTGGTAATTTACTGATCGTTTGCTCAAGCTTTTCCCATTCAGGCAGTGGATAAAGCCATAAACAACCGTTTTCTCCAACACATCGCTCATCTACAGCAACCGTTACAACCATTTGACGCTCGCAACAGTCTTGTAACTCTTCCCGGTAACGAGTCGGAATTGCAAGACGCCCCTTATCGTCTAAATTGATTGAACTGATTCCTCGAAACAAATCCCGCCCCAAATAAGTCTAAAAAAAACCACTTTTCCCCACTTTTTACCACTTGAACAAACTATAGATTCCAAACAGTTCTTAGTCAAGGATGATTTCATTTAAACTCTTTCTTTTTTGACAATGACTTACATCACTTCCAAAAAGAGGGTAAAGGGCACAAAACATAGTGAAATAAATTCCATGTTTTATCATATGGTTAATTGATATTGTTAAGATAATACTTTAAGTATAAGCCTGCGAAAATCATCGGCTTTTTTAATGCGAGATAGAACAACGAGGAGGGATATTGCCGCACTATTTACCCGGCAAATTTTAAATCAAAAAAATCAATACATATTCTTAATATCAAACAACTACCATGAGTCCGTCAACTCACTCATGCACAATAAAAAAAGAAAGAGCCAGCCTGTAAGCCGGGTTCTGTCGAGAACAGCCATTCATCTAGGCTGCAAGTCACCCTGCAGCTCAAGCAATCTACCCAGGAACCGCGCGGGCCACGCGTCTGTTCCTCTATTTGATCTTGCTCCGGGTGGGGTTTACCATGCCACTTCTGTTACCAGTTGCGCGGTGCGCTCTTACCGCACCTTTTCACCCTTACCTGTCACAAGTGACAGGCGGTATATTTTCTGCGGCACTTTCCGTAGGCTCACGCCTCCCAGGCGTTACCTGGCACCCTGCCCAATGGAGCCCGGACTTTCCTCCATCTTATCTTGACGATAAAACAGCGACTGTCCAGCCGACTCTTTCAGTTGTTCATTATACAGCATTCATCGTGCCAACACCAACCCAGCAAATGATAACGGAAAGATTAAGCGTCTTTTTCTTTATCCATTGCCAACGCGGCCTGGTACAACAGCTTTTTTCTAACCCCGGTAATTTCTACAGCCATTGCAACAGCGGTCTTAATGGAACACTCTCGCAATAACACCTTGAGTAATTTTTCCTGCTCAGCGGTAATAATTTGCTCTTTTTTATCCGCAACAGCCCCATCAACAATAACAACAAATTCGCCTTTTCTCATATTGTCATTTTGCTCTACCAATTCCAGGGCGTTACCCAAACCGGTTTTCACAATGGTTTCATGGAGTTTGGTCAATTCCCTGGCAATTACAATCTGACGGTCTAAAGGCAATATCTCCGCCATGTCTTGTAATGAAGCTAAAATTCGATGACTGGATTCATAAAATACCCAAGTTTTTGGAGACAGTACTCTTTCGCTAAAAAATGCTTTACGCGCCGACGAGGTTCTGGGTAAAAAACCCTCAAATGAAAACTGAGTAACCGGCAATCCCGCCGCCGACAACGCCGCAATTAACGCGCAAGCACCCGGTATGGGCACAACATCCAAACCAGCATCTTTAACCATTTTTACCAGCGGCATACCCGGATCACTTAGCAATGGCGTTCCTGCATCTGAGACCAGTGCAATAGATTGCCCCGCACGCAACTTTTCCAACAATACAGACGATGCTTTATTCTCGTTGTGCTGGTGCAATGAAATCAGCTTATTGGTAATGCCATAATGCTGCAGCAGCATTTTTACATGACGGGTATCCTCCGCCGCAATCAAATCGACCTGTTTTAATACCTCAACTGCCCTAAAACTCATGTCGGCTAAATTACCTATTGGCGTAGCAACAACGTATAATTTGCCACATTCAGTTAACATCCGATACTCTCATTCACATGACCTCCAAATTAAAGACACGACATAAAACCATGAACCACCTTGATTATGTGCAGCGCTTGCCCGAATAAATGCCAAATTATATCAGTAACTTGCCCTTTCTATTATTTACAGAATGAATACAAACAGGAGATAGACTGTGCTATTTACTGATCTCAAAGCCAAAGCCGCACACTTGATCCGTGGCGAAAGCGCTGAAGAACAAGCCCATAAATTTCTCATTAATAAAGGACTTAAGCCAGTTTGCCGGAACTACCGCTGCAAACAGGGTGAACTCGATTTAATTATGACCGATCATCAAACCCTGGTTATTATCGAAGTCCGGTTCCGTAAAACGGATCAATACGGCAGCGCCGTGGAGAGTGTCACGCGGGCAAAACAATCGCGTATAATAGCGGCAACGCATATTTATTTATCATCCCAAAAAGCAGACAGACCTGTACGCTTTGATGTTATTGCCATTTCAGGTAATGGTAACCTAGAGTGGATACAAAATGCTTTTTAAATTAACCATCGTGCCATGAGCTTACAAGACAGAATCATTAATCATTTCTCTGACAGCATCCAAACCCAGCAGGATGCCATGACCTATCTCTGTGAACTGATAGAGTATGCCTCGCAACGACTGGTTACAGCCTTGCTCAATGATAAAAAAATACTGGCCTGCGGCAATGGCCGCTCAGCAACAAGCGCCCAACTGCTCTCATCAGCCTTGCTTAACCAATTTGAGCGCGACCGCCCGTCATTGCCAGCAATCGCATTAACAACAGACGCAGCAACCATCACGGCAATAGCCAATGACTATCACTTTGATGATGTTTTCGCGAAACAACTAAGGGCATTAGGTCAAAGTGGCGACATATTAATGGTCTACACCGATGGCAACAAATCAGCCAATATCGCCAAAGCGATTACCACAGCTCACGATAAAGATATATCGGTTATAGCGTTGACAGGTAATAATGGCGGCATGATTGCACCGTTACTCTATGAAACAGATATAGAAATTCGCGTACCGTCAAACTCAAACGCACGCATTCAGGAAATTCATGTACTGATTACCCATTGCTTGTGCGACTTGATTGACCATCAATTATTCGGTTGACATATGTTGACATACTATCAGGTCAAGCCATGAAAAAATTCTTTTTGCTCCTTCTGCTACTCAATAGCCTTTTGATAGGTGCTTGCTCGACTGTTGCAACAGAAGACGACCAGGAAATTACCGAACAATCGCTGAAACATGACCGCCGTACTCGCGAAGCAATTTTGATTGATAAAGAGATTGAAACCGAGGCCTACTCGGAACTGAATTCGGATGATGATATTCTGAATCAGTGTCATGTTACTATAACCGCTTATAACGGCGCAGTTCTGGTTACCGGGGAAACGCCTAATGAAGAACTCAGAAAAAAAATCATCTCTACAGTCCAGGTTATTCCCAATGTAAAACTGATACACAACGATTTAATTATCGCCAATCCCAGTGATTCCAGCTCACGCGCTAATGACACATTCATTACTGATAGAGTAAAAAAAGCACTCAATCAAATTCGGACAATGCCTGATTTTGACCCCTCCATGGTAAAAGCAATTACTGAAAACGGTATTGTTTACCTGATGGGATTGGTACGCCGGGATGAAGGCACTGTTGTTATCAACGTTACCAGACTCCAACCCGATATAAAACAAATCGTCACGGTTTTTGAATATATTGACTGACATTCCACCCCCACCAGCTGATTTTTTGACGCTGCTGGGAGACTTTTTTACTGCCGAAGGCATTCTTACTGCGCAAGCCGTTCATCCCTTGTGCACTGGAATTTATTGATGGTAATGCTATCAACATGATCCGGCAATATTCAACCTGCGCTCTGCCCGAACATGCAGGCGCGATGTTAATGATTGAAGTCGACGGACAAAAAGAAGGCCTGGACACTGCCGCCGAAAAGGTCGCCGCCAGCGCCAAAAACGAGGGTCTATTGGACATCAGGCTGGCACAATCCAATCCTGAAGCGAAAGCGCTCTGGCAAACCAGAAAAGCACCTTCTCCGGCGTTGCGCAAAGTAGCCCCGAAAAAATCAATGAAGATGTAGTTGTTCCGGTCACTGAAATGCCTGCCTTGATAGCAGGACTTCATAGTCCTATCGAAAAAATATGACTTGCCCATCATTAATTTTGGTCATGCAGGAAATTGCAATATTCATGTTAATTTGTTACTGAATCCTGATGAACCTGAGCAAGGCAAAAAAGCGCATCACTGCCTGTATGAAATCTTTTCCCTGGTATTGGCTCTTAACGGCACACTCACCGGCGAGCATGGCGTGGGACTGGAGAAAAGAGACTTTGTTGACAGAGAACTGGATGCAATCTCATTGGAACTGATGCGAAACATTAAACGCCAGTTCGATCCTAACGGCATACTCAATCCCGACAAAATGTTGCCGCTGGTTTAGAGCGAATCCATTCGCCCCAAGGCGGCTAAAGCCGCCTCTGCAGAGTCTGATGCTCATATGTAACCAAACAAGTCCTTTAAACCCGCCCACTACGCTAACCTGATCTATAAGAATTATTTGTATATTTCGCTACTGCCATCCATATCGCCAGTCTGGCTATACAATAGTGGACGCCCCTCATTAAGTCTTGCCGCGGCAATGACTTTGCAAACAGCGATTTTATGATCGCCTGCATCGGTGTAATGACTCACCTGACAATCAAAATAAGCCAAACTATCCGATAAAATCGGCGCCCCCGTTTTATCTTTTTGCCATTTGAAACCTGCCATTTTATCCTTTGCTGAACAGCCAAAATGCTCGGCTATGGCATACTGATTCTGACCCAGGATATTAACCGTGCAAACTCCACCCGCTTGCAACAACCGATAAGAATAATGCTCAGGATTAATGCTAATCGCCAATAATGGTGGATTAAAGGAGACCTGCATCACCCACGCCGCAGTAAACGCATTTTGTCGCTCACCATCACTTACCCCGATCAAATAAACGCCGTGACTGATTTGTTTAAATAATGCTTCAGGATTTTCAATCATGTGTGTCACCTGTTTAGGTTCTGAGCTAGCGCCAGTTGTGGGTCTCATTTCGATTCAAATCTGTAGAATTGGCTTTAGCCGCCCCCACAAATTATTTTTGAAATTCAAGGTATATAGTGCAATTACACACGTGTCACCAATTTTATCCGCATCGATAAATCAACAGCCTTAACATTCTTGGTTAAAGCTCCGATTGAAATATAATCAACGCCCGTTTCAGCAATTGACCGTATATTATCAAGATCAATATTGCCGGAAGCCTCAAGCTCTATAGCCCCTGCATTCAATTTCACTGCCGCTCGCATAGCTTCAAGACTAAAATTGTCTAGCATAATCCGGTCTGGCTTTGCCGCAATAGCTTCAATTAATTCCTTCATGGACTCCACCTCCACTTCCACCGCCACCGTGGTTAGTTTACGTGCCGCCTGAATTGCCCTGGAGATAGAGCCCGCCGCCATAATATGATTTTCCTTGATTAACACACCATCGTATAATCCAATCCGATGGTTATAACAACCGCCGCAAACGACTGCGTATTTTTGCGCATTTCTCAGCCCCGGAATGGTTTTGCGGGTATCCAGCACTTTGCAACCCGTGCCAGCAACCGCATCCGCATACTGCCTGGAAACTGTTGCCGTCGCGGACAAAAGTTGCAATAAATTCAGCGCAGTACGCTCACCCGTCAGCAAACCTCTGGCTGATCCACTGAGTTTACATAAAGTCGTATTTTTTTTAACGGCCTCGCCTTCGGCTGCCAACCAGATAATATTAACGTTAGCGTCCAGATGCTTGAGTACCGCATCAAACCACGCCTGACCACACAGCATCATGTCCTCCCGCGTAACCACTTCGGCTTGTGCATGGGCAGCTTCAGGAATAATAGCGGCGGTTATATCACCGGAGCCTATATCTTCATCAAGAAAGGATGTTATATCTATAATATTTAACGGGACTGTCATTGGTTTATGTTTTGACTAATTAATAAAGATAGTTTTTATCCGGCACACTCCAGAAACGAAATACAATAACGCAATTCAGCTAATCAATCGAGTTTGATTTCTTTGGACCGTTGCAAAGATAATCGACAAAGTTTAGCGTTTTTTATAATAAATTGGATGATAGCACTGAATTTACCACGTATACTTGTATATATAATTGCTTTTCAAAATCAGCTTTAGAGATGCATAAAGGATAAATAAGCACTCCATTCATTAACATGACTATATGGAGGAACATTGGGTTAAGTAATAGTAACGGTTTAAGGCTGGTGATGACATTTCCGTATTCAAGATATAATCCCCAAATCAAGCTTTCGCCGGAAGAAATGCTTGAAATCAGCCAAGAAATTAATCGAGAGTTTGCGCCAGCTTTTTCCATCAAGAAGCCGGAACCTGCATCTCAACACAAGCTTTCGCCGAAAGAACTTTTTGAGATCAGCGAAGAAATCAGATTGAACTTCGCGCCCAAGGCATCAAACAACACGCAGGAATTGGTACTCTTGCCAGTCGACCCTGAGCATCTTTACGCCTACTGGAATCTGGATGATGACAAACTGAACACCACACCAAAAAAAGATTCCGAAAATCAACTGACCTTAAGAATTTATCCAGAGGCAAACAAAAATACAGATATAAGCAAAACAAAGTCCTGGTTCGATGTAGCCATTGATAGCACTCAATCTCAACTAAACGTGTTTTTATCAATGCGGGCTCATGAAACAGCTTATCGCGCATCCATTGGCAACCGTTTTCCAGATAATAGTCTTGCCCCGTTCGCCCATTCCAACATTACCCATGTACCGCTTGGCAAGACAATGCTGAATCAATTAATGCTGAATCAATTGAAGGAAAGTCAGACAGTGTTTAAGTCCATGCCACAGTTCATCACAGCAAGCCAAGAAATTTCCATTTTCACGCATTTTGGCGCCTCCGGCCAAGGAAATAATTAGGAATCGCAATGAAAAAAGGATTCCTTGGTATTATTCTCCACGCACACCTGCCCTATGTGCGACACCCGGAGCATGAGAGCTTTTTTGAAGAAAACTGGTTATTCGAAGCCATTACCGAATGCTACATTCCTTTAATCGGTGTACTTGACCGGCTACAGAAAGATAGTGTGAACTATCGGCTGACACTGTCACTGTCACCGCCCCTAATTTCCATGCTGCGCGATGATTTATTACAATCCCGCTATCTGAAGTATCTGCATAGATTACTGGAACTGGCCGAAAAGGAAATTATCAGAACACGGAAACAACCTGAATTTCAAAAATTGGCGCGACTGTACCGCCGTTTTTTTCAAAATACCCTCAACACCTATCAGGATCAATATCACTGTGATTTATTGACTGCTTTCAATAAGCATCACAATGCAGGCACTCTTGAATTGATAACATGTGCAGCAACCCATGGTTTTCTGCCATTGCTCAATGTCAGCGAAACAGCTGTACGCAATCAGATCAACATGGGTGTTAACACGTTTGCATCCAATCTGGGTTTCTTACCGTCCGGTTTTTGGCTGCCTGAATGTGCTTACTATCCCGGTCTCGAAACGCTGCTGGCCGAAGCCGGTATCAAATACTTTTTTGTCGATACCCATGGTATCATGGATGCAAGCCAGTCTCCCCGTAATGGCGTCTATGCACCGATGGATTGCGGTAATGGTGTCCTCGCATTCGCACGGGATCCGGAATCCTCTAGACAGGTCTGGAGTTCTCACGAAGGCTACCCGGGAGATTTCGATTACCGCGAATACTACAGAGATATCGGTTTCGATCTTGAGCTTGATTATATTGCTCCCTATATCCTCGATGGCGAAATCCGTATCAATACGGGAATCAAATACCATCGCGTGACAGGCAATGACATGCCCAAGGAAATCTATAATCCCAAAAAAGCGCTTGCGAAAGCTCATCTACACGCTCAGGATTTTATCAATAAACGCCAACAGCAGATTGATGCGCTTAGCGCCACTATGGATAGAATGCCGATAATGGTAGCCCCTTACGATGCCGAGCTCTTTGGTCATTGGTGGTTTGAAGGGCCGCATTGGCTGGAGCGGGTGCTGCGCCTGGCAAGCGAGAATACAAACAGCGTTCAGACCATCAGTTGCAGTGATTATTTAAAGCAGCAGTCATCCCACCAGGTAGCCACACCCTCGGCGTCAACCTGGGGCGATCAAGGTTATTACAGTTACTGGATCAATGAAACCAATGACTGGATCTATCCTTTTCTGCACAAGGCCGAAGCAGACATGGAAAAATTGGCATCCGATCTCCAGGGTTTAGCTGTCAGCCCATTGCAAACACGGGCTTTGAATCAGGCGGCAAGATCAATTTTACTGGCGCAGGCCTCTGATTGGCCGTTCATAATGAAATCCGGTACAACTATCGACTATGCCAATAAACGCATAACAGACCACCTTGCAAGATTTAACTATTTACACGATTGTATTCGCAAGAACAGAATAAACGAACGTTATTTGACTGCATTGGAAATCATGGATAACATTTTTCCCGACATTGATTTTCGTGATTACAATCCTTCAAAAAAAAGGCTTCCCACTTAAGGCGGGACAGATTAAGGTTAAGCCCTGTTCATCGTCCCAACCTGAATGGGAAACCAGTATTTTTCATTTTGTTAATAAACTTTTTGTTATTTAACTTCGGAACGTGCATAAAATGACTTTAGCATCTAAAAGAATGAATTTATTCGCCCCATGCTCCACACAATGTTCCATTGATGATTTTATTTCATGCGCGTTACTTATCCTGGATTTGACGGTGGCTACCGATGACTGAAATAAGCAAACAAGAGCTTGAAGACATTACCAAGCATTATCATGAGCTGATTGCATCTCAGCAAACACTATTACTCTCGACCGCTTCAGCAAACGGTGTTCCTGACATCAGTTATGCCCCCTTTGTGCGTGATCATGCGGGAATCTTTTATATCTACGTCAGCGAGATGGCCTGCCATACGGCCTATTTGCTGGGCAACCCGCAGGCATCGATACTGTTTATACGCCAGGAATCGAAATCCAGTAACCTTTTTGCACGAGAGCGTGCTGTGTTAAGTTGCAGCATCAAGGAAGTAACCAGGGATACTGAAATTTACAATAACCAGATTCAGGCTTTGGAGGATAAATTTGGCGAAGTCGTTAGTGTGTTACGCTCATTATCGGATTTTCATTTATTTGCATTGCGTCCGGAAAGCGGGCGATACGTTATAGGTTTTGGCCAAGCCTTCGCCATCAATGTAAACGATAACACCTTGTGTCATATTTAGTTGTTTCTGCAAGTGGCGGCTACTAACGAAAATCTATAGCTTCAAGCTTACGCTGCGGAAACTGATAGTGGATCGTGACTTGCCGTCGTCACTGAGCAATTGAACATAATTATTGTCATCAGGATAAAAAAAGGCTGATTCGATATTCAGATTTTTAAGATTGAATCTTTTCAGCCCTTTAAGTTTTCCGGACTTGCCGGACCATGAGTAAAGTTTGGTCTTTTCAAACGAATGTACATCGGTAACTTCATTGTCATGATAGGGTCCCGCAACGATAAGATATTTATGGTTTTTTCGTAAAACGATATCCCTGACACCGTAGCCTCCCAAGTTTAGTTCAATGGGATCGCCAAACCTGGCAGCTTGGCCAGAAATCACTTCGAAAGGATTAAGCAATGGAACCAGTAATGCTTGTCCCTTCTTGAGCCTGCCATTTTTGACGCTGCCCCCAATTAAGGGATTCCGAAAACCGATCAATAAACCGTTTCCAGGCGTGGTAGCTAATCCTTCAATACTTAATCCGCCCATCGTTTTCGGTGGAAGTGTTTTGGCCTTGCTTAAATGGTATTTATCATAGCGTTTATCCTGCATCAGATCTGCGATTAATTGGGTATAAATAGACCCGGTTCGGCTAGCACTGTACTGACCATCACTGCCCGCTTTAATTTGCATGGACAGTAAACGATGCCGGGCCAAGCGAATATTTCCTTTGCGATCCGTCCCATGGGAGCCTATCCAGAAAAAAGTGCCATTTAGTAAGGTAGCGCCTTCCAGATCAATTTCCATATCCTCCCCATCGGCGATATCACTTTCAAATACTTCCTTGAGCGCAATGATTTGCAATGGCTGCGCCGTTATGTCTCTATCATAGATACGCAACAGATTATCCTCGTCATCAGCAACGATAAATTTGTGATTATCCAGAGCGATAGCACCGGATGGATTGGAAATACCAGCATAGTGTATTTTTTTCATGATGTCTCCGGCTGTTCAGAACTGTAGTGAAAATCATTGGCTTCTAATTCAAATTGAGTTAAATTTAAAGACAAATCATGCTAAGCGCGAATAATAATTCAAACTCCGGTAAGCATGAGCGTTTTTATGGTAGCGTGCTCTGATCATCAATCAATCGAAACAAAAATTTTCTGCGAACGGTAATTTTAACGCTAATTGGGCTAAGGGTTGGGTAATGTCAAATGGTCACTACTTTATTTTATATTCATGATCCAATGTGTAGCTGGTGTTATGCTTTTGACTCCAGTTTAACTGCCTTACAGAAAGAATTGCCTGACTTTATCAAAATAAAAAAAATAATCGGTGGATTGGCTCCCGATACGACAATACCCATGCCTATTGAATTGCAACACAACATACAACAAACTTGGCGCCGAATTGAACAAACTGTTCCAACTATACAGTTTAATTACAATTTCTGGATAATTAACACACCCATCCGATCAACTTATCCTGCCTGCAGGGCTATTTTAGCAGCTAGGCAACAGGGAGCAGACTTTGAAGATAAGATGATCAGCGCAATTCAAACTGCTTATTACCAAAAGGCTAAAAATCCCTCCCTGCAATCAGCTTTGCTTGACTGTGCATTAGAAGTCGGACTGGACGTAGATAGATTTGCAAATGGCCTTGCCAGTGATGAAATTGAACTGGAATTACAGAATGAAATAAGTACAGCCAGAAGTCTGGGCGTGGGTTCTTACCCATCACTGCAACTGGAGGATAATGGCCGCATATACCCCGTGTCCGTGGACTATCTTGATCACGACTCCATGGTCAGTGAAATAGTGAGCATTTTAGATAACACCCCCGGGATATCGTGCTAATAGCTCTTCGGTTGATTTAGTTACCAGGCGGGTTGAAGAGCCTTTGTTATCAACGTGGTTCTAACGGCTCCTATTGAAGTAATGCCTTAAGCGAAATGATCGAAAAAATGAGCCTGTTAATTTTACAAATAGTGATCAAACAATGGGATAAGAGCCAAAGAACAGAAGCTCATGATAGGCTCAGGGCTACAATTCCGGATAGATATCCAATAATTTTCCCGCCCGCTTTTTATATTTTTGATAAGCAATGCGTTATAGATCAGCAGGGTGATGATATTCAAGGCGGCCGTGCAAGCTATTCAAAGCAAGCGGATGGAACTATAAAATTTGATCGATTTATAGTAAATTTAGGTAACGAAGTCATTACGTACAATGGCGCCAAATCGGTCGAGGCTCCCCGCATAATTGGCTCTCTCGATAATCAATGGATACAATGCAAATATAATTGCAGGTATAGCATCTTTAAGTCTGACAGGTATTATTGGCTGTATGAAGAAGTCACTTTAAACGCCATTTGTTCAGATAAATTCAATGAAAACGTGTTTTTAAACGCTGAACCTGTGATTATTTATAAAGATTTCAATGTTCTTGATAATATGAGGAAGCTATAAATACTCAAAATCCGGCGAATAATCCAGAGGATCAAGGTAATCACTACAAGAAGGAACTTTCGTCCGAAAAATTATTACCACGAAGGCATGAAGAACAAATAGCTTATAAACGGGGTCGGTTTTCGGATTTTATGTTTGCTGGGCTTAAGAAGCAGCGCATCAAGCTGGGATATTGTTACCTGATGCGCCTCGTAACGTCGGCACATCCTGCGATTAAAGCACTAATCGTTCATAGAGACCTATAACGTTTCGTGTTCTTCGTGCCTTCGTGATATTTTCATTTGGCTTTCCTAACATCAGTTATAGCGATATAAAGGGCTATTATGGAACGAAAAAATGAAGAATTAAATGAGATCGAAACTGTTACTCTGGACCATTATAATCAGAATGCTGAAGCATTTTGGAATGGAACAAAAGACCACGACGTGGCTCAAAACTATGCCGCATTTTTAGCTCCGTTTCCAAAGGATAAAAAGCTGGATATTCTGGATCTTGGCTGCGGGCCCGGAAGAGATGTCGGCTATTTTCAGTCATTGGGTCACAGGCCTGTGGGCCTGGATGGCAGCGAGGTATTTTGCAGTATGGCTCGCAGGTATACGGGTTGTCAGATTCTTCATCAAAAGTTTCTTAGCCTGGATTTGCCCAGGCATGCTTTCGATGGCATCTTTGCCAATGCCTCCCTGTTTCATGTTCCCAGCCAGGAACTGCCACAAGTCCTTTATGACTTATACACAGCATTAAGACCCGGCGGCATCTTATTTTTATCCAACCCTCGCGGCAATGGCGAGGGCTGGTCAGGACAAAGATACGGTCATTACATGCAATTTGATACCAGCAAGCTATTTCTGGAGGAAGCAGGATTTATAGTGATTGATCATTATTACCGGCCTTCAGGTAAACCCAGGCATGAGCAACCCTGGTTAGCGATTGTGGCTCAAACCGGGGTGTCAGCGGCATTTTATTGAAATATTGGCTTTGGCATTTTTATATTACAGCAAAAATTATGATAAAAAGTCTTCTTGCACTGATTATTGGCAGTACCTTAAGCTTTTCCGCCACGGCTGCCAATTCTTATACCGTTGATCCCATGCATACCTATCCGAGCTTTGAGATCAATCATCTGGGATTTTCAATTCAACGGGGCCGATTTAACCAGACTAGCGGCAAAGTGCTGCTTGATCCTGAATCGGCAACTGGACGAATTCAAATCGCTATCGAAACAGCCTCGATCAGTACCGGACTTGCCGAACTGGAAAAGCATTTACGCGGCAAGGATTTTCTTGATGCTGAACGCTACCCCCAGATTACGTTTGTATCGGACAAGCTCAGCTTTAACAAAGACCAGCTCGTTGCCGCACATGGCATACTGACTCTGCACGGCATTTCCAAACCAGTGCATTTGACGGTAGATCATTTTTATTGAGGAATGAACCTGGTTAGCATGAAGAACACTTGCGGCGCAAATGCAACGGCACCGATCAAACGTTCTGATTTTGGCGTCGACAAATATGCCCCAAAACTGGCTGATGAAGTCAATATTGTCATACAAATTGAAGCCACAAAAGATTGATTCAGCCGCATTTATTAATTACAACCCGGAGGAATAAATCATGAAACTCTATTACAGCCCAGGCGCCTGTTCACTATCACCTCATATCATCGCCTGCGAAGCGGAACTCCCGCTTGAACTGGTTAAAGTTGATCTGGAAAGCAAGCGCACCGAAACCGGCGATGATTTCCGTCAGTTAAATCCTAACGGTTACGTCCCCGTTCTTGTACTTGATGATGGCAACAAGCTTACCGAAGGCCCAGCCATTGTCCAGTATCTTGCCGACCTGGCGCCTGATAAAAAATTAGTCCCGCCAGCGGGTACATTCGAGCGTTATAAATTGCAGCAATGGCTGAACTTTATCTCAACCGAGATCCATAAAAGCTTTTCACCCCTGTTTAATCCTGTAGCCCCGGAAGCAGTTAAACAGATGGCGATTGATAACCTGATAACGCGCCTGGAAACCCCTGCAGAACAGCTTTCGTCACAAGCTTTTTTACTCGGTGATAATTTTAGTGTGGCCGACGCCTATTTATTCGTCATGCTAAGCTGGGGTCAATATGTTAATGTTGATATTTCCCGTTGGCCGGCACTTGCAAGGTATGCGGATAAAATTTCCGAGCGTCCTGCCGTTCAAAAAGCGATGAAAGAAGAGGGCCTTATTTAATTGCCGTATTCCCATTAATATTATTAATTTCAAAGTATATTAGCCGTGAAACCCATCAATTGCGTTACCATTGAACGATGGGTTTCACTCCCGCTCAACCCCTCGCGACGGTGATAAAAATAGTATCATGGAATTGGCTTTAGCCGAGACTTGCCTTAAAGAAAGGTATGGCTATTTTTTGAACTTGTTTACGATGGTGCGCCCCCCTGACATAACCAGGTCCGGATACTCCAGTATTTTGAATCTTTCGAATGGATTACCTTTCACTGCGATAATATCGGCTGGTGCACCAGGCTTCAATGTACCAAGACCGGGGATACCCAGATGTTCTCCAGCCTTGGAAGTCGCCGCTTTGAACACGTTAATTACATCCGTAAAATCAATCGAATCCCCGCTGGTCAAGTGCAACATCAGACGCATTTCC
>NQJI01000167.1 GCA_002256705.1 Methylococcaceae bacterium NSM2-1 | reverse complement strand
TGGCTGTAGAAACCAAACGCAGGGGCGATGAGCAGCGCTTGTTTGACATTCTCGACAAACTGGCGCTGGAAGACCCCACCTTTGCTATCGAACGCCGTTCTTCCACCAATGAAACCGTCATCCGCGGGCTGGGCGAAATTCATCTTAAAGCCAAATTGGAAAAAATGGCCAGCCTGTACAAACTGGAAATCGACACCAAGCCTCCGCTGATTCCCTACCGGGAGACCATCACCCGCGCTGCTGAAGGGCATTACCGTCATAAAAAACAAAGCGGCGGCGCCGGCCAGTTTGGCGAAGTTTTCCTGCGCATCGAATCGCTCGAACGGGGCAAAGGATTTGAGTTTGTCGATGCCGTAAAAGGCGGAACCATTCCGGGCGTTTTTATACCCGCTGTGGAAAAAGGTGTGCGTCAAGCTCTGGAAGGGGGTGTTGTTGCCGGATTCCCTATAGAGGATCTGCGTGTGACTGTTTACGACGGCAAAACCCATCCAGTGGATGGTAAGGAAATCGCCTTCGTCATTGCCGGACGCAAGGCGACCATCGAAGCGATACGCGCGGCCGCTCCGATCGTTCTGGAGCCTGTCGTTGAAATCGAGATTATCGCCCCTGAAACTGCCATGGGTGATGTTACCGGCGACCTTTCATCCCGGCGCGGACAGATTGTCCGGGCTGATACGCGGGGACAAGGCCGCATGGTCATCAACGGCATGGTTCCCTTAGCTGAACTGGCAGACTACCAGTCCCGCCTGAATTCTCTCACCGGCGGGCGCGGTCACTATGACATTGAACTCAGTCATTACACTGCTGTGCCCGAAAATATCCAACAGCAATTAATGGCGGGCTTCAAACTGAAAGAGGAAGAGGACTAGCGATTGCGGCTAAGGCTTTTGGGTGCGATTAGGGAAGATGGGAGGGCTGGAAAAAATATAAGAAATGCTGCACAATAGCGCATAGGGCGGAACCTGAAACAGGTTCCGCCCTACATCCCCAACTTATGTGTTGCTGTATTCCGATAGGCGCAAGCACATTGAACGCCCCCCATCGATTATCTCCATATTCTTTCTATAAATTCGATGCCAGACCCATTTTTCTTGTGCGTAATGATATAAACACTATTGTTCTGACTGTGGTGTTCGGTAAAACAGCGAGCAAAAGTGATGTGTTATTGACTCTTCTTCCCATTCTGTTTACCTTTCGAACAATTTGATCATTTTCGGCAGGTAACTTTCCATGTCCAACTCGCTTATTCCCACATCCGACGATATTTTTCAACACTTTATCTCCACACCGCTGGACACGCTTTTGGCTGATCACCAGGCAATCAATCCCGAAGATAAGGTTCTGACTTTGTTTCACCGTTGCGTGGCAGAGGTTCCAGCTTACCGCCGGTTTCTGGAAGCACGCAGTGTTAATCCTGCGCAGATAACATCTTACCCGGCATTCCGGGAGTTACCGCTGATGAGCAAGGCCGATTACATGCAGGCTTATCCGCTGCCGGAACGCTGCCTGGGCGGCAGTCTCAGAGGTTCCGACCGGGTGGCGGTGTCTTCCGGCTCCACGGGTCAACCGACTTTCTGGCCACGCTCTGTCCTGCATGAGCTGGAGGTGGCTCTACGTTTTGAGCAGGTATTTTGTGACAGTTTCCGTGCCCATGAGCGCAGTACGCTGGCGGTGGTTTGCTTCGCTTTGGGCAACTGGGTGGGCGGATTATATACAACGTCCTGCTGTTGGCATCTGGCGCGCAAGGGTTATCCACTGATGGTGGCGACACCCGGCAACAATAAGGCAGAAATTTTCCGGGTAGTTCGCGAGATGGCGCCCCATTTCGAACAAACGGTGTTATTGGGTTATCCGCCTTTCGTCAAGGACGTGATCGACGCGGGCTCCGCAGAAGGAATTGATTGGCCCATTTATAAACCCAAGCTGGTCTTCGCCGGCGAGGTGTTTAGTGAGGAATGGCGCAGCTTGATGGGACAACGCATAGGTTCGGTGTCGCCTTGCCATGATTCCGCTTCGTTATACGGCACTGCCGACGGCGGCGTGCTCGGTAACGAAACCCCGCTCAGTATCGCCATCCGCCGCTGGCTGGCGGACCATCCCGAGGCTGCCCGTACCTTGTTTGGCGAATCACGGCTGCCGACGCTGGTGCAATACGATCCGGCCAGCCGGTTTTTCGAAGTGCACGAAGGCACACTGGTGGTTTCCGGGGAGAATAGCGTGCCCCTGGTGCGCTATCACATTGCCGACAAGGGCGGTGTACTGAGCTTCGATGAGTTGTGGGATTTCCTGAAAGGGCAGGGGGTGCATTCGCTCAGCGAGCTGGGTCTGAATAAGGATTTTCAGCCGCGAAACTTGCCTTTTGTGTATGTATTCGGGCGGGCGGATTTCACCGTGTCCTATTACGGCGCCAATATTTATCCGGAGAACGTCACTGTCGGTCTAGAACAACCAAAAATCATGGCCTGGGTGACCGGCAAATTCGTGCTGGAAACACGGGAAACCGAAGACGGCGACAAGTATCTGCATATTGCCGTGGAGCTGTTACCCGGCATTGAGCCCAATGAAACGATGGCACCCGTGATAGCTACGTCTATCCAAGCGCAGTTATTACGCCTGAATAGCGAGTTCGCCAACTACACGCCTGCGGAGCGGCAACTGCCCCGTATCACCCTGCGTGCTTTTGCTGATTCTGAGTATTTCCCGGCAGGGGTGAAACATCGGTATACCCGTTGATGAGCTCATGAGAGCATCGGGGCTTACCGAATGTTGGCGGTGCTTTCAGCCCCCACCACTCTACCAGAAATCCCACTATCGATATCCTTCGCGGCATTGCCATTTTCACGATGGTTGCCGCAAATCTAAGCGCCACATTACTCCAGCCTGAAGATAAGGTTTTTATCTTCCGTTTGTATGGAACTTTTGCCGCCCCCTTGTTCGTTATGTTAGCCGGCATGATGGTGGTTATTACCGGTGTAAAACACGCAACTTTCTGGTATTACCTCAAACGCGGCTTGTTAATTGTAATTTGCGGATGTTTGCTGGAAGTGCTGGTATGGCATATTTACCCTTTTCTGGGCTACGATGTACTGTACCTGGCAGGCTTGGGTATTCCTGTTGTCTATCTGTTGTCGAAATACTGCACTATAACCGCCAGAATTATTATTTTGAGCCTGCTGATCGTCCTGACACCCGTCTTACAAACTCTGTTTAATTACCGCGAAGAATTGATAAGCCTGGACATATCCACGCTAATGTTCAGTGATTATCTGGCGCTTTTGTTTTCCAAATCCACTGCCCAACGTTTTTTGCTCGACGGCTGGTTTCCTGTCATGCCCTGGTTAAGTTTTGCCATCGCAGGCAGCGTCTTAGGCTCACTTTATATACAAGGTTACTCATTTGTTTCAAAACATTTCCTGGCAACAGGTATTGCATTCTTCAGCATAGGCGTTGCACTATGGCTAACGCAAAACCCACATCTGGTAATACGCGATGGTTATTCGGAATTGTTCTACCCGCCGACAACAGGCTATTTGTTTACGGCAACAGGCCTTATTTTTCTCGGCTTTTACAGTGTTGAAACTAGCAAACAGCTCGCTGTATATACCGTTTTTCTAAAACTCGGACATGCCAGTTTATTCATGTACATTTTTCATCAGGTAATGCTGGTTTTTATATTAAAACCCGTCAAATGTTTGAATAATCAAACACTATCGACTTTTATCCTGACGTATCTAGTGGTTATTGCTATCATGGTAGTGGCTGGACATTTACTGGTCCGCATCAAACAAAGCCATAAAAATCTGCCGGTTATCGTACGTTTTATTATTGGAAGTTAGTTCGGCAGGTTGGCACCCGTTAGAAAATACCGGATCTGGAAGCAGAGGATATTGATGTTAGATCTCGAAACACAGCAGGTAGTTGTTCTTATAACCATTGTCGGCATGATGCTGGCGTTATTCAAGGACTGGGCAAAGCCGGTGCTTATTTTTCTTGCTGCCAACATACTTTTTCTTATGTCGAGCATCACCAGTTCGGCCGATATGCTCTCAGGCCTCGCTAATGAACAATTACTCAGCGTGCTGTTATTATTGGTTATCAGCGATGTATTACGTAAAAGCGGGCTGCTGGATGTTTTTTTTAAATCATTATTTCCTCAACGATTGACCTACAGGAGGTTTTTATTCCGGAAATCCGTAGTAGTGACGTGTATTTCCGGTTTTGTAAACAACACACCGCTGGTTGCTATTCTTATGCCTTATGTTTACCAATGGTGCCGGCAAAAAGGTATTTCGCCTTCCAAAGTAATGCTGCCGCTGTCTTATATGACTATTCTGGGCGGAACGCTCACGCTGGTCGGCACATCCACTAACCTGGTGGTAAACGGATTTGTAACCGAAGCAGGGTTTAAGCCCCTTCGTTTTTTTGATTTTACAATAACAGGTCTTGGCGTTGCTTTAGTGGGAATCTTGTACGTGGTTTTTATAATGCCGAAATTCTTGCCGGATCGAAAGGGACTGCTTGAAAATTATAACCAAAGCCTACGCGAATATATTGTTGAAACCTATATAGCCGAAAATTCTCCGTTCATAGACAAAACCATTGAACAGGCCGGCTTGAGAAATTTGAAAGGTTTATATCTGGCAGAAATTATCAGGGGAGAAGAACTGATTCCAGCGGTTGGGCCAACTGAAAAACTTACCAAAGACGATGTGCTGATTTTTGCAGGCGAAACCTCAACCATTGTTGATTTGCTGCAATCAAACCCTGGTCTTTCTCTTCCTGGGTCCATCATGAAAGAAGGAAAAGAAAAGGCCAACGTGGTTGAATGCATTATCTCGGCAGAATCTTCATTAATAGGGAAAACCTTTCGTGATGCTAATTTCCGTGCCCTGTTTAATGCATCGGTAGTTGCTGTCAGCCGCAACGGTGAGCGTTTGCGCGGAAAACTGGGCGAGTTGGTCCTTCAGCAGGGTGACTTGCTGTTGCTGATGACGGGTAACGATTTTGATGAGCGTTCAAATGCAACCAATGACATTTTTGTTATCAACCGGCTAAAAGACATTACCAATTTCAGTCTTCTGAAAAGTGCCTTGCTGGGAGTCGGAATTGTAGCGGCATTTGTTTTAAGCGCGGTTGGAGTTTTTACACTTTTTAAGGCGTTGCTGTTAATACTGTGCCTGATTGCACTGCTTAATTTCGGCCGCTATACTGAATTGAAAGGCAGCCTAGACCTGGATTTATTTTTTGTTCTTGCCCTTTCACTTGGTTTTGCAAAAGCAATGCATAACAGTGGACTTGATGCATCTATTGCGTCACGCATCATGGAGTCGGCTTTACAACTGAATCATCCGGTAGCATTGTTGTTTATCGTTTATCTGGCAACCAACGTATTATCAATGCTTGTATCCAATAAAGCAGGGGTTGCCATCATGTTTCCGGTAACGGTTTCGTTATTGCGGTTAATGCATATTACCGAGCCGGCCCCGTATTTCCTGGCTATAGCATTTGCTGGTTCAGCAGAGTTTATGACGCCTTATGGTTACCAGACCAATTTAATGGTGTACGGCCCGGGCGGCTATCGTTTTCGCGATTACATTCGTGCCGGTTGGATGCTGTCTGTATCATGCCTGTTGGTGAGTGTTGGCATTCTGTCTACTGTTTATAATTTATGGTGAAATTAAAGTTCTCAGAGTGTTTACGTACAGCGATTCATGGAGCCCTGCTTGCCGGACAGATGCTAACCACACCAGGCTTTATCAAGTTATTGCCTTATAGCTGCTAAACAGAATCCAACCATTGGCATTGAGTGCTCATCATAATTTAAGCGCGCTATTTCCCAATTTATTCACACCCATCCGCACCCTCCTGGTAATTGCAGTCATGCTGGGTGTAGGCTCCGGTTTTTTGCTGCCTGATCTATGGCGATTAGTCACACAAGTTCTCGTGTCATGGAATATCATGGTTTGGTCCTACCTGTTGTTAATGGGCTGGATAATGCTGCGCGAGCTAACCACACCGGGATGCTCAAAATCGCCAGTCAGGAAGATGAACACGGGGCGACTATTCTGGCGATGTTTTCCATTGCCAACGTAGCCAGTCTGGCGGCCATGGCGCTGGAGTTATCCGCTCAAGAATTAAAAACGGATTTTCATTTATTTAATTACCTGCTAACCGGTACAACCATCCTGGGCTCCTGGTTTTTTACCGGCGTATTGTTTACGTTTCATTATTCACGAATATACTACCTTTCGCCTTCAAATAGCCGACCTTTGAAATTCCGGATGATGAACAACATCCTGATTATTGGGATTTTCTTTACTTTTCTTTTACCATTGCAGTTGCTGCGCAAACTGCCGATGTGTCTGTCATGAGCCGATCAATGCGTAAAATAGTACTTGCTCAATCGATTCTTAGTTTTTTATTTAACATGGTAATTATTGGTTCGTCGATTAATGTCTTTGCGAGTTTTTTTAGCTAAAGAACGTGCACACCCTAATTTCGGCGAGATTCATCTATAACACAATACAGTGGCGTTTGTTAGCCTGCTTGTAATATCCATCCACCCACATTGTAAGCTTTGCTACAAACAAAACTCCAACAAATGCCAATAATTTCAACGTCATACAGAATGGCACAATGGTTGCTTTAGCCAAGATAAACAAAGCTATTGGTTAAGCCGATGAAATCAACAAAAGACATTGCAGCGCTGCTGGACGAACCGGCCTGTGAGCATAACAAAAAGGAAAAATCCGGTTGTGCCAAGCCAAAACCCGGT
>NQJI01000166.1 GCA_002256705.1 Methylococcaceae bacterium NSM2-1 | reverse complement strand
GTGTGCTTGGTCATTACATGGCTGGCAGGCCGGTCAAAACGAAAAGTTTCGCCATATAAACCCAGCGTAATGACATCTAAAATACTGGACTTGCCTGATCCATTAGGCCCCGTAATCGCAAAAACTCCCGTATCGGAAAAAGGTGATTGTTCAAAATTGATTCGACTCTCGCCTTCTAATGAGTTTATGTTTTTGAAATGAATATTAAGTATTTTCATAGACTAACGACGCTGCCGGGCAATGGCTGGGGATTTGCAAATCCTGCATTATAACGCTGACAGACACAATCCCCCAATCTATCAATAGTTCAGCAGGGCGAATTGTTCATTAGGGATTTTAGCGGATATTATTTTATTCATCGAAACGGGTGGATGCTTGAAGAGGAATTCGACCCTTGATAATTATGGCCATTTATCCAGCCGCTGGCGCCGAACTTTGCCAGGCAGGTACATTCCAGATTATGATGCCAATGCTGTATTTCCATACTTGCATTCAACTCGCCTGAGAATGCGGCTTAACCCAGAATATCAATGGTTTGTGCGGCAAAACTTTACCAAATCCAACAGTTTTGAGAACATAACCTATGACGAGGTTGATGCGGTGATGGACAAGCCCAATCATTCTCCCCGAAAAATACCCCGCTTTAAAACACCTCATACGGTGTTTTTTGCTGAGCCATTACAAGGACTGCATGAGGATCATGATGGTAATACGGAGTTGAATTCACCGATAGTTTATGGCTATTATGAATTTTAGAATCTTTTTTTTGTCTTTATTGATGTTTGTATTTGCCACAAATTATTGCCCTGCTGCAGGCGTAACCAAAATTGAATTTGTCTACGAACATCGGGGGGGAGGAGATTTATCGATATTTCGTTTCGAAAACCGGTGAAAACTACACGTTTGCATTCGATAAAAATCCAGGTGAAATGAGTGAAAAGCTTGAAACCGGATATCATGTACTCCAATCCATGTATGACGATCCCGGTATTAAAACAAATTATAGTCAACACTATAGCAAGGAAATATCCATTGGCTTTGTTTCCGACAGTACGTATTACACCTATACAGCCGGCTTTCTACCCAATGAATTCTCCCAAAATAATCGTGACCGTTTTTGGGGTTTCGCACCCCAAATACCTACCTGGAGATAGCTGGTGATCCTTAATCTGCTGCCTGCCGCTCTGACTATTTGGGCTGTTCTTTTTTATAGCCTCTAAACGTGAGTGTTGAACTTCAGGTTGGGGAACACAAATACAATGCGTTGACTGGGTTGCAGAGGATCTGTTGATAGCAATGATACCGACATGGCTGATACTGCTTAAACCGGTTTTTGGCAATGATGAACTATTTTTTTTGGAGGATGAATGCGACTTTTACTGGTTGAAGATGATGAAATACTGGGCGATGGTTTGGTTGCCGGTTTAAAAATGGAAGGCTATGCGGTCGACTGGCTAACCAATGGCAAGCTTGCCGATGAGGCTTTAAAACTCAATAGTTATGAGCTGATCGTATTGGATCTGAACTTGCCCGACATGGATGGCATGGCTATTTTGCGAGCGTTAAGAAGCCGTAAAGACGAAACCCCTGTGATGGTTTTAACGGCTAAAGATACCATTCCTGATCGGGTATTGGGTTTGGATAGTGGTGCGGATGATTTTGTTATTAAACCGTTTGAATTGGATGAAGTCTGTGCAAGGTTAAGGGCGCTGGCAAGAAGGAGTGAGGGCAGAAGTGCGCCGACTATTGAGTATAAAGGCATTGTTCTGGATCCCGCTTCTCATCAGGTTACCTTTCATAATGAAAAGGTGGATCTTTCGCAAAAGGAATTCGAGATACTGAGTTTTCTGATGAGTAACATAGGCAAGGTTGTTTCCCGTTCCAGGCTTGAAGAGAGTCTTTATTCATGGCACTCTGATGTAGAAAGCAATACCGTTGAAGTTCACATACATTATCTGAGGAAAAAACTCGATCCTGCTCTTATTCGCACAGTCAGAGGTGTAGGCTATATCATTGACAATGATGATGAGCTATGAATTATTCTCTTCGGCAATTATTGCTAGTCAGCTTGCTTTCCGCATCCATGCTGATCTGGGGGATTGCGGCCTATGTCAGTTATAAAGTAACGCGTGATGAAGTCGCCAATCTGTTTGATGCGGAACTGGCACAATCGGCAAAAGTGCTTAATGCCTTTGTGGAAAGCCTGCTTCGTGAAGGTTCATTGTCTGGGCACTGGAACCAGGAGCAGAAAAGGGCCGACAAGCTTTTGCATACATACAATTTAAAACGCAAGTTCAAAAATAAAAGCGCTTTTCAGCTTTGGTCTGAGGATGATGGTTTACTACTTCGTTCAGAAAATGCGCCTACGTTTTCAGTCCATGGCTTTAATCAAACAAATATTGATAATCGGTTATGGCCTGTTTTTGATGATCTGTTGCAAGCGAATGCTTTAGGATATAAATACGAAAGAAAAATTGCCTTTCAGCTATGGTCTAAAAAATATGGATTAATGCTACGTTCCGATAGTGCACCAACGTTTGCTTTTGCCTCGTCGACAAATGGCTTCAGCGAAGCCAAGTTTGATGACCATGTGTGGCATGTTTTCAGCATTACTAATTCAACGGGTGAATATATTATTCATGTCGGTCAGAAAGAAGAGATCCGGGCTGAATTAACGGATGAAATATCCTCACAATTGGTTACCCAGTTTCTTATCGGTTTACCCTTTTTAGGTTTGGTCATCTGGTTTATTGTCGGTCTGTCGTTAAAGCCCATTAATCGCCTGGAAAAAGCGATCTCTAAACGGGAAGCCAGCTACCTTAAGCCGCTATCCATCAAAAGACTGCCCAATGAAATTGTGCCGGTGGTTAATGAGATCAATAATCTCTTTGTCCAGCTTGAACGGGCTTTTGAACATGAACGCCGATTCACTGCTGATGCTTCTCATGAATTAAGAACACCTTTGGCCGGATTGCTGACACAAGCGCATGTTGCACTAAGAACAACCGATGAGGAGGTGCGTAAACAGGCGCTTTCCCGCATTAAGCAAGCCGTTAACAGAATGACTTATATGGTGCAGCAATTGCTGACCTTCTCGCGCATTGAATCCAATACAGAGTTTTTAACCAAACAAAATACGATGGTGAACCGTGAGGTTGTTCATGTCATTGCCGAACTGGAACCGGAGGCCTATAAAAAACAGATTCTTATGGAGTTTGTTGAGGACAACGCCGTCCCGGTTATTGTTAACGCGCCATTGGTTTCGATTTTGATTCGGAATATTATTGATAACGCCATCAAATATACGCCTGTCAAAGGCAATGTATTGATAACAGTGACTGGGCGGGAGAAAGACTTACAACTCTGTGTAGAAGATTCAGGGCCGGGCATCCCCCCCGATCAATATGAAAAATCCCTGGAACGCTTTCATCGCTGTGTAGAAACAGCGAATACGGCCAAGGGCACGGGTCTGGGGTTTTCCATCGTGCAACGAATCGCCGCTATTCATAATGCCGACCTGATTTTAGGCGTATCTCAATTTGGCGGGCTGAAAGTGACGGTCTTATTTCCCTTGCCAATAAGGCAGGCTGATAAATCGTGGCAGAAGAAATTAAGTTTTTTTCATCTCGGAAAGAGCAGTTGAGTCCTCAGTTGGGTACGCACCGAGTACCCTACAAAACTCTAGTCCACGAAAAACACGAAAGATACGAAAAAAATGCCCGAAGGTAGCGATACTAAGAAGCATGTTTTCAGATACAAGCCGCGGTGTTTGTCGTGCTTCGGGTGGCGCTGTTGTTTTCTTGGGACTGTCTATCAAGAGTGTTCAGGAAAGAAGCAAAACGTCCTTTGTTGCGCACCAATAGCTAAGGGATTTAAAGCATTTTAGTGCTTTTCATGTTTTTCGTGGACATTAACAGCGGTTAGTTAATAAATCGCCAGATTCTCCGGCTCTTCGATGACCGGATTGGAAAGCGTTCCTATGCCTTCAATTTCA
>NQJI01000165.1 GCA_002256705.1 Methylococcaceae bacterium NSM2-1 | reverse complement strand
CGCCGCCTTTAACAATCACATTAACATCGAATTTGCTTTCCATCTCAACACATTCAAGCGGTTGACGCGAAACCATCTGGTCAGTTTTACGACCAAAATAGTCTTCGATAGCTTTCTTGTTAATGGTGATTTTTCCAGTGCCTGATGTTGCGTAAACGCGTGCTATTGCACTTTTACGACGACCTGTTCCGTAATATTGAGCTGCTGCCATGGTCTACTCGCTTATAATTCTAAAACTTTTGGCTGTTGAGCCTGATGATCGTGTTCAGGCCCTGCATATACTTTCAATTTCTTGAACATTGCACGACCCAGTGGATTGTTCGGTAACATACCTTTAACTGCAGTATTAAGAATACGATCAGGGAACGTTTTTCTTAACTTACCCAAGCTTACGGTTTTCAGGTTACCTATATAACCCGTGTGATGCTGATATAATTTATCTTTTTCTTTATTGCCGGTAACGCCAATTTTTTCTGCGTTTACGACAATAATGTAATCACCGGTATCAACATGCGGTGTGTATTCTGGTTTGTGTTTGCCGCGAAGGCGACGTGCAATTTCAGAAGCAAGGCGACCCAGCGTCTTCCCATCTGCATCAACTACGTACCAATCGCGCTTAACTTCTGCTGCTTTTGCACTAAATGTTTTCATCGTTACTTAGTCTTTCTGTAAAGGCTCAATAAAAGAGTGAGAATTTTACTAAACATTATCATTTTTTTCAATGTTTATTTATGATTTAGATAATAAGGTACAGGGTATAAAAAACATTGTACCCTTTTTATAATTTAATATTTAACGAGTGTAATTTACGATAAAGATGAGTTCGTTCCATACCCACTGCAGCCGACAATTTTGCAACACTGCCGCCTGTACGCTCAAAATGATATTCAAGATAAGCTTTTTCAAAATGATCCCTGGCTTCCTTTAACGGCAGATTGAAAAACTCAGGAACCGATGATGATATCATTACATCACTAACAACCGATCCCAGTGCCGACTTCACTTCTTCCATCTCTATATCTTCGCCAACACCCAGAATCATAAGACGCTGCACCAGGTTTTTTAATTCCCGGACATTGCCCCGCCAGCTGTAATTGCGTAAAAAATTCTGCGCTGCCATGGAAAATTTCCGAAAAGCCAGTTTCTCCTGATTGACAAAATAATCGACATAAAAACTTAGTAATCCCGGCACATCCTCACTATGCTCCCTAAGTGGCGGGATATTGAGAGTAACCTCATTAAGTAAATAATACAGATCCTGTCTGAAACGCCCTGACTTAACCTCCTCATCCATCGCAATCCGAGTTGACGCTACCACTCTGACATCTACTCGCACTGCCTCACTACCGCCTACGCGTAAAAAAGAACTTGATTCCAAGGCACTAAGCAGTCGCAACTGGGTTTCATTGTCCATACCGCCTATTTCACTCAAAAACAACGTCCCTTTATGCGCCCGCTCTAGCAAGCCGGGGTAAATCTTGCCCGGACTTTCTTTACCAAAAAACTCTACCGCCGAATTTTCTGGCGATATACTTCCTACCGCCACATCAACAAAAGGACCATCCCGATGCGCACTGTTGTTATGCAGATAACGCGCATACAACTCCTTTCCAACGCCCGCCTCACCTATGAACAATATTCTGGTATCATGTTGAGCCAGACGCTTTAATTGATCCTTGATTCTGGCAACAGTAGCGCTCTTGCCAGCTGGTTCAATATCAACAACCAATTGTTTCCTGAGCCCGGCATTTTCAATTAGCAGACTTCCCGCTTCCAAAGCCCTTTCAACAATCAATAATAATTTTGCCAGCGACAAGGGTTTCTCAAGAAAATCATAAGCACCTAGCCGGGTGGCCTCAACAGCCGCTTCAACTGAGCCATGCCCTGACATCATGACCACCGGACAGAGCATGAAATCTTCGGCAACCCATTCTTTCAATAAGGTAATGCCATCAGTATCAGGCATCCAGATATCGAGCAAGATAAGATTTGGTTGTTGGGATTTTTTTAATTCCCGGGCAGCACTTGCATTTTCCGCCATAGCGACCTGATAACCCTCATCTTCGAGAATTTCGCAGACCAATCTGCGAATATCCGGCTCATCATCTACGACTAATATACGCGGCGCGTTTGCATTCATAATATTTTACAGCTGTTTAGAGTTACATGCCGGGAGCTGGATTATAAAACCCGCTCCCACCTTACGACTGGTGTCAATCCATATTGCACCGCCATGTTCTTCAATTATTTTTTTCACAATCGCCAATCCCAGACCCGTACCTTTAACTTTGGTTGTCACATAGGGCTCAAAAATTTTCTCAATTTGCTCATCTTTAATGCCTGGCCCGTCATCATAAAGTGCTATTTCTATAAAATCGGTGTTATTTTTCTGTACCCTATGCAGACTTATTTCAATCAGCCCATGAGCATCTATCGCCTCCAGAGCATTTTTTATCAAATTATGAAGCACCTGCCTGATACTAACAGGGTCACCATTAATCATCAGCAAACCAGTCTCATAATCGGCTTTGAATTTCACCCCCGATTTTAACGCATAAAGAGCTAACACCTCCTGAACCAAGCTCGGTAAATCAATATTTACCGTCTGCTTTTTGGAAGGTTTGGCGTATTCGGAAAAATCATCCACCATTTCTTTCATCGCCTCAACCTGCTGCACGATGATCCGGGTTGAACGCTGTAAAATATCGGCATCAGTGGGCTTCAGCTTATCGGCCAACTTATGCTGCAACCTTTCTGCCGATAGCTGAATGGGTGTCAACGGATTTTTGATCTCATGAGCCAACCTTCGCGCCACCTCGCCCCAGGCTGCATTCTTCTGAGCCTGTATCAAATCAGTCACATCATCAAAAACCACAACCGCGCCAACGCGCCGACCTTCCTGAGAAAACAGCGGAGTCCCCCTGCACAGTAATTCCTGCCGCCCATTAGGCCCTAAAAAAGCAATTCGCTGCTGCCAAATATCATCCGCTTGCTCCAATAAACGCTGAATTGATTTTAACGGCTCTGCCAGCTCAGAATAGCTCTGAACAAGCTCCAATAAAGTCCGTCCTATAAACTGATTAACGTGAATGTGAAAAATCCGGTACGCCGCCTGATTAGCCGTGCGAATTTTATACAACGCATCAAAACTGATAACCCCGGCCGTTAAATTCGCAAGAATCGTTTCCAGATAAGCGCGTTGATTTTCCACCTCAAAACCCGCCTTTCTGGTTTCATCGCGGGCTACCGCAATGCGATGAGTCATATCATTGAATGACTCAACCAGAAAACCAAGATCATCCTGGGCAATTACCGGCAACTGCTGGTCATAATGCCCGGAAGCAACGGCTTGTGTACCCTTAACCAACTCTTTTACAGGCGCAATGATATTACGGATACTGATAAAAGCCACCCATATCGCCGCCAATAAACTCATTAATAAAACTAAAGATAACGCCAGCGAGAAACTCATTTTTAATGAATTTCTTAAAAAATTCATTTCCTGATAACGCACAAAAGCAAATTCCACCGAATCCGCCAAATCAGCAATTCTCACAGGCACAGGATATAAAGCCTGTAAATATTGCGGTTCCCGGGCTTTGACAGTGACAATAACCCGGATCATCAATTCTTCTTCATGTATGGGCGCTAAAGCAACATATTCAGCATTCTGGCGCAACTGCAACCAGATATGTTCATCCGGCAAACTCGGCAAAATATCGCCTGGGTTAATACTACTTGAGGCAATAATTCGACCCTGACGAGAAAAAAGGGTCATCTCCGAGGCTCCCGATTGTTCTCGCAAATTTTCTATTTCCAGAGTCACCAAACTTTCAGATGAATCTTCCAGCTTTTCCGTCAATTGCTGTGTTTGCTTCAAATGCCAGCGCATACGTTGATCTAATGAGGCTTGACTGAGTTCCAGCGCATCTTCCATGGCACGATCTATTTCCACATTAAACCAGCTATCAATACCCTGATGTAAAAACTGCATGGAAAAATAAAACACAATAACG
>NQJI01000164.1 GCA_002256705.1 Methylococcaceae bacterium NSM2-1 | reverse complement strand
ATATCTGCGCTTTATACTTCCGATAAAAAATAAATACAGTGCTATGTCGCGCGTGCGTAACATAGCAAAGGATTCATAGTTACTTTACTACACGTAAAGTAGGCCTTGTTGGCGGCTTATTTTCTGGCGGCGGTGTTTTATCAGACTCTTCACCTTCTTGATCGAAGATCATGCCTTTGCCGTTTTCTTTAGCATAGATTGCCATCACTGCGGCTATAGGCGCGACAATATGCATGGGTTTTCCGCTAAATCTGGCATTGAATTGAATTTCCTCGTTGCCAAGAGACAGCTCTTGTACGGCTTGAGGTCTTATGTTCAACACGATCTTACCGTCCTCAACAAATTGTTGCGGCAAAATTGCATGATTATTTTCTGCATCGACCAACAGATGCGGTGTCAGATCGTTATCAATAATCCATTCATAAATTGAACGAATTAGGTAGGGCTTTAAAGAGGTCATTTTTCTAGGGTTATTTTAAAGGCTCGGCCATTTCTTTTTCAGCTTCACTAAGACTGCGCTTGAAAGCAGGTCTTTTGAATATGCGCTGAGCATAATTAGTGATAACTTCATTCGGCGTCGACACATCAATGCCAATACTGGGTAGCCGCCATAAAAGGGGGGCAATAGCGCAATCGATCAGCGAAAACTCATCACTCATGAAAAAAGGTCTAGCGGCAAAAATAGGTGCCGCAGATAGTATGCTTTCTCTAAGCAGTTTCTTGGCACGCGCTGATTTTTTCTCACCTGAAAATAATATTTCATCCAGCAATTGATACCAATCCTGATCTATTCGTTTAATCAGCATTCTGGCATTAGCGCGCGAGACCGGATCCATTTGGTGTAAAGGTGGATGCGGGAAGCGCTCATCTAAATATTCCATGATAATTCGCGAGTCATAAAGAACCAAATCACGTTCTATCAATGTTGGCGATGTACCAGTAGGATTAAGTTCAAGCAAATCCTCAGGCGGATCAGTCGGGTCATAATATTCTATGTCTGCGGCAACCGCTTTCTCGTATAAAACAAAGCGAGCGCAATGGCTCATTGCGCATGTCGGAGATGAAAAAAGCGTCATTACAGATTTACGAGTAATAATATTTGCCACGAATAACAACCTCTTTGGACGTATAGGGCGATAAAAAAGGCCATTGTAGCATAAAAGGTCAGGCTTTTGACTGTTAGCGTTATTTAGGAATTTATGACGCAGGCTGCGAGAAAACGTCCCTGTTTTCTCAATATACTGAGAATTAATGGACGTCTTTCCAATATTCCTTTTTCAGCAGATAAGCAATCACCAGGAACATAAGCAAGAAAAATATCACGTATTTGCCGATACGTTGTCTTTCCAGTTGCACGGGTTCACCGACATACACCAGGAAATTAACCAGGTCATTGACAAAAAGATCAAATTCTCTTTCGGATAAGGTACCCGGTTCCTCAAGAACCAATTTGGTATATTCACCCCATATTGTTTTTCTAGGTTGTGCATGCTGTTCTCCTTGCAATTGCCATAGTGGATTTGGCATAGCAGTATCCTCGAAAACCAGATTGTTTACCCCTCTAGGGCTGCCTGGTTCAATATAATAGCTTTTCAAATAGGTATACAGCCAATCTGCACCACGCGATCTGGCAATTAACGACAAGTCGGGCGGTTGCGTACCAAACCATTTTTCCGCATCATGCTTGTTCATAGCACTGTGGAGTTGGTCATAGATGCTTGCCCCTTCAGGCGCAATATCCTTTAACATTTTCTTTTGATCTACACCAACATCGAGTGCAATACGCAAGTAACGCATATGCTTGGCTGAGTGACAGCCCAAACAATAGGTAACAAAATGCTTTGCACCACGTTGTAATGAATCATTATCGGAAAGATCAATATTGGCCTCTTGCAGCTCTACACCTTCCGAGGCAACAACCCCAAAAGACAGGGTCAATAATAAAAGCAATGCTATTAAGTTTTTCATATCAATCCAGGCTCCCTTTTGCTTTTTTTGCTAACCGGCTGATAACTTTCATCATGCCTTCAGGATTAGGCCTTCTGTTAAAAAAAGAGCTTTTAAAAGCAGGATGACCGATTTCAGTAACTACTGGTTTTAATTCGGTTATTTCATCAATTAACGCGGGCAATTGCTCCTCAAGGGTATGTAATTGTTCCTCAAGGCTATGTAATCTGGTCAAGCTTTTAGGCACCGGCTTGGTTTTTTCCCAGCGAGTATATATGGGCATTAACAGGAAGAAGCCAAAATAAATTGTGGTAAAAAGTCTGGCGAGGGTTGTAGCTACCGGTGTTACAGGTTGAGTACCCAAATAACCTAATGCCATAAAACTGACTACAAACAACAACAAGGCTTTTTTGAAAATACCGCCACGATAACGAATTGATTTAACTTTACAGCGATCCAGCCAAGGCAACAGGAACAGCAGGAAGATTGAACTGCCCATGGCAATAACGCCGGCAAATTTATCAGGAATGGCTCTTAAAATAGAATAAAACGGCGTGAAATACCAGACTGGAGCAATGTGTTCAGGCGTTTTCATTGGATCAGCCGGAATAAAATTGGCATGTTCGAGAAAATAGCCACCCATTTCCGGCATGTAAAAAATCACCGTGGCGAAAAACAATAAAAATACAGCAACACCTACTATGTCTTTGACAGTGTAGTAAGGATGAAAAGGAATACCATCCACAGGATGTCCCCATGGGTCTTTGGATTCCTTGATTTCAATGCCATCAGGATTGTTGGAGCCCACTTCATGCAGCGCAACAATGTGCATGAAAACCAGCATTACCAAGACCAAAGGCACGGCAATAACATGAAAAGCAAAAAATCTGTTCAGCGTTGCATCGGCAATGACATAATCGCCTCTGATCCATAACGACAAGTCCTCACCTATAACAGGAATAGCGCTAAACAAGGAAATAATGACCTGTGCGCCCCAGTATGACATTTGCCCCCAAGGTAATAAATATCCCATAAACGCTTCGGCCATTAATGCCACAAACAGCAGCATGCCGAAAATCCAGATCAGTTCACGCGGATGCTTGAATGAACCATACATGATACCTCTGAACATGTGCAGGTAAATCACGATAAAAAATGCAGACGCACCGGTTGAATGCATATAGCGTACCAGCCAACCCCAGGGCACATCACGCATGATGTATTCTATAGAATCGAATGCCAGTTTTGCATCCGGCTTGTAGTTCATGGTCAACAAAATACCGGTGATAATCTGGTTGACTAAAACCAGTAACGCCAAAGAGCCAAAGAAATACCAAAAATTGAAGTTTTTGGGCGCATAGTAATGCGCCATGTGCTCATTCCAGAATTTAGTAACGGGGAAACGGTCTAAAATCCAGTTGCCACACTCATTTAAACGGGTAGGTTTCATGCAGCTTTCTCCTCAGCAGGCTCACCAATGATTATCAGTGTATCGGTAACATACCGATAAGGCGGAATTACCAGGTTAGTAGGCGCAGGTACGCCACGGTAAACCCGGCCAGCCAGATCAAACCAGGAACCATGACACGGACAGAAAAACCCTCCTTTCCAATTGTCACCGAGATCAGTAGGCCCTATTTCCGGACGAAAGGTAGGTGAGCAGCCTAAATGAGTACATAACCCCACTGCAACAAAAATTTCAGGTTTAATGGATCGTACCGGGTTTTTGCTTGAGGGAGGCTGTTCGGATTCATTAGAAAGAGGATCTCTAAGCTCATTTTCCAGGGTTTTTAATGTTGCAAGAACATCAGGTGTTCTATTGAGTATCCATACAGGCTTACCTCGCCATGCAACTCTAATCAGTTGTCCAGCTTCCATTTTACTAATGTCAACTTCTACAGGTGCTCCAGCTGCCATTGCTTTGACACTCGGCTGCATTTGAGCAAGAAAAGGAACAGCTAAATAGCCTGTGCCGACAGCGCCAACCACGGTCAAAGCCGAGGTTAAAAACTGGCGCTTAGACTTATCTACGCCTTTATTATTCATTATGGAACTCTCCTGATTATATCCGTGGCTTTACAGCTCATTCTTATGTAGCGCCAATATACCATTAGAAGC
>NQJI01000163.1 GCA_002256705.1 Methylococcaceae bacterium NSM2-1 | reverse complement strand
TTTGAACTCAACCGGTCCGGGCCTGAAACCATCATTCTTCGGTCGACACCCGCTTTATTGGGCAATATCGATAAAGAAACATTGATACGTGATGTGCTGGCCGATATAACCGAACATGGCATGAGTCACCGTATACAGGAGCAGTCAAACCAGCTATTGGCAACTATTGCCTGTCATGGTGCTGTACGTGCACATCGCCGTTTAAGCATAGACGAGATGAACGCATTGCTGCGGGATATGGAACAAACCGAAAGAATAGGACAATGCAATCACGGCAGGCCTACCTGGATTGAATTATCGACGAATGACCTCGATAAATTTTTCTTACGCGGTCAATAACCAGACTGAAAGCTGTGACGAATATTTAGACATTCTGCATTCATTAAGCAAGAACGGCTGGACATATACCTTGTGCGCCAGCAAAGAAGGTGAGCGGATTTATCAAGGCCGACGTGTGTGCGGGTTGCCCTTATCAAGCACAACGCTGCCAAACCCAAAAACAAAGTTCATACGATTACCACCGAGGACAAGGAACTGTTAAGGCAAACAGATGAATGTCAAAATGGCAGAACAGGCATCAAAAGACATCTACAACAAACGTAAAGTCATTGTTGAGGCGGTATTGGACAACTCAAAAATAATGGATCTCGGGAGTTAGTGTTCAAAACAAAGACAAATTCGCGGGTGAGTTCTCACCGGTATGTGCCACACAATATCAAAAAAATCGCCAAGGCCATTGCTAAGGGATTAATCCGTCCATAATTTGACAAATGGTCAACAAACCCCGCAATATAAGCAAAAATTGGTAATATTACCGAGCAAAAAGTAAAATTTAAGCCACATATCGTAATTATACGTATTTTAGTAATTACCAATGATGCGTGGCCTCGTAGAATCGATTTCTGTGGACCATTCTCGGACAGGCTCCTGGCTGCACTGACCCCAATTGTTTAGGAACTTATCGGATCTTCAGGCTATCGCATGATCTGATCCGCTAATTTTATTCATCCCTTTTAGGAATACCGCCATGAAACAGTTACATCGAATCACCCGCACCGACGAGTCTCACTGGGTAGGGGACGGTTTTCCGGTACGCACCCTGTTTTCCTATAATACCCCGGATGCCGAGGTGAGTCCGTTTCTGATGCTGGATTATGCCGGACCCGCCGAGTTTTCACCCGCATCGAAACCGAGAGGGGTGGGCTTGCATCCGCATCGCGGCTTTGAAACCGTTACCATTCTCTATCAAGGTGAAGTCGAACATCACGACACCGCAGGCAATGGCGGTCTGATCGGTCCGGGCGATGTGCAATGGATGACGGCGGCAAAAGGTCTTTTGCATGAGGAAATGCACTCCGCCGCCTTTACACGGCAGGGAGGAACCTTTGAAGCGATACAGCTTTGGGTAAACTTGCCCGCCCAATACAAGATGATTGCGCCGCACTATCAATCCATAACGGATAACCAGATCACGGTGGTAAAGCTGGGTGAGAAAGGCAGCGTCATGCGCGTGATTGCAGGGAATTATCAAGGAGCCAAAGGTCCTGCTAACACTTATACGCCGATCAATTTATGGGATCTGCGCCTGTTGGCCGGGCAAACTGTTGAACTTGATATACCCGAAGATTACACAACACTGCTGTTTGCCTTGAAAGGCAGTGTAAAGATCAATAATTCTGCAACAATGAACGATGTTGAGCTGGCGTTCTTTGAACGAAAAGGCAAAACGATTACACTCTCAGCCCTCAAAGACACCACTCTGCTGGTAATGAACGGGGAACCGATAGATGAGCCGATAGCCGGTTACGGACCGTTTGTGATGAATACAGAGGAAGAAATCCGGCAGGCCATCGAGGATTTTAATGGCGGGCGCTTTAAGCAATAGATAATCCGGATATGGCTCAACAGTAGCGAAACCTGAAAGTGAGCATCAATGGTTTAATCCGCCATTTTATTGAGTCCTTTCAAATGCATGACAGATTATTTGGAAAACGGAATCTGAAATTTGGCCGGACTATGCGTAGCGTAGCGTTGACGTTGGCATTAATCGGCTGTGATACAGAAAGGCAGTGGCAATTGCATGATATTACCGGCCATCTGCCGGACTTGCGTTTCTCGCTGATGTCTGACGCTGGCCAACCGGTAACCGATCAAACCTATCAAGGCTACCTGGTCATGTTGTTTTTCGGCTTCACCAACTGTCAGGCAGAGTGCCCAAGCACACTGTTCCGTTTGGCAAAAATAGTGCAGGGTTTGGGAGATAGTGAAAAGCGCACACGTATTCTATTTGTCACCCTGGATCCCGGTCGCGATAGCCCGCAAGTATTGCATCGATATATATCGGCATTCGCTTCCGGACATGCCGTTGGCTTGACAGGCAATGAAACTGGAATAGAAAACCTCACGAAACGTTACCGGGCGGCTTACCGGCCCAGACAAACGGATACTGACGAACTCAGTCACAGCGCGGCAGTTTATGTTTTTGATCCACAAGGCCATGCGCGTTTCCTGGTAACACCGGATGACTCGATTGTGACGGTAGTGGGCGATTTGCGGCGTCTGCTGGATTCGTCACGATAGCTTTCTCATCATTCATGAAAAACTTATTCGATCCTGGATCAAATTTTGGCTATTTTCCAGATGGATTTTTGGCTGGAACAGTGAACTGCCATAGCGGTTGTAGATAAATGAACCCGCTGCAGTGGCTGGTCCCGTGGGAGTCTTCCTTTGCCGTTATCATCATAACAGTCGTTACAGCCATACTATTTATCAGGGGCTCCCTGAAATGCAGGCTGCTTTTCCGGCAAAAATTATGCTTTTGGATAGGGCTTTTATCCCTGTATGCCGTTTCCCATACCCAGATCGATTATTACGCCGAGCATGCGTTTTTCGTTCACCAACTCCAAAGTCTTGTGCTTCATCATTTGGGACCGTTTTTAATCGTATTGAGCTGTCCTAAAGAGGCGTTGCTGGCGGGTTTCCCTGTGGCAGGCAAACGCTTGATCCGAATGGTTTCAGGATGGAAACCGGGGCATTATCTGGTTAACGTATTACTCCATCCGGCCTCCGCAGTGATTTTGTTCGTCGGGTTGATTGCTTTTTGGCTGCTTCCGTCCATCCACTTTATCGCAATGCTCGACTGGCGCATCTATCGCCTGATGAACTGGAGCATGGTTTTAAACGGCCTGTTGTTTTGGGGGCTGGTTCTGAATTCACATTCCAAATGGTCTCCCGGCAGCCGCATCGGAATGATGCTTGCTGTAATTCCGCCGCAAATCCTCATAGGCGCATTGATTTTTTTCACGCCGCATGAGCTTTACCCGATTTACACCCTATGCGGACGGGCATTCACGGGCATGAGTTCCATAACAGACCAGCAAATCGGCGGCTTGATTCTCTGGATGAATGCGGCGATGATGAGCGTGATCGGTATATTGATCTTGATTCATAAGGAATTGCGAGCACCAAAACTGGTTTAAGGCAGCGCCATGCCGGCTGAAACGCCACAGGATAAATGCAAATAATAGCCACAGCTCTGATTACGGTTGCTTTTGCAGTGCATGCCGCAACGTTGACACCTGGCGCGTCGTCACCGGAGACGCCTTATTGCCCCAGTTATTGCGGATGAAGCTAAGCACATCGGCGATCTGGCTGTCGGAAAATTTTTCCGCAAAACCGGGCATTTCCTGAGGCTTCGGTCCCCTTTTCGTTTGCGCGGTCTTGCCTCCTTCCAGTAGCAGACGGATCAGCGAAACAGGGTTTTTGGAGAGAACGATCGAATTTCCGGCAAGCTTGGGATATTTACCCGGTTCGCCATCTCCGGTTACCTTATGGCATTTCACACAGAATGACTGGAAAAGTCCTGCTCCTGGATGCTCCATTTCGCCGGTTATAATTGCCGATAACTTTATGGCGACGGCCGTCGTGTCCGGTTTATATGAGGCCCTTTCGCCGTGACCGGGAAGGGTCTTCAGGTAGTGTGCGATCGCATTCAGATCGTCTTTATGCAAATATTGGGTGCTGTTTTCGATGACCTCGATCATGCAGGAATGCGGCGATGTCTGCTTCAGACCAGCGACCTAACCCGGAAGCGGGATCTCCTGTTAGATTCGCCGCGTACCAATTGTCCACCACGGCCCCGCTTAAATACCTCGGAGATGATTCCGTATAGGCTGTTTCCTGGAAGGCAAGACCACGAGGCGTATGGCAGGCGCCGCAATGTCCGAGAGACTGCACCAGATAGGCGCCGCGATTCCATTGCGCATCGCGGTCAACACGAGGTTTGTAGCGCACGCGTTTGACGAAAGCCGCATCCCAGAAAAACAGGCTCAAGCGTATATTGAAAGGGAAAGGCAGCTTCGTTTCGGGCGGCTTATGGTTGACAGGCGCCACCTTGTTCATGAAATATGCGTAAAGCGCACGGATATCGTCATCCGTGGTATATGTGAAAGACGCATAGGGCATGGCCGGGTACAGACGCCTGCCGTCCTTGGCCACGCCATATCGAACGGCGCGGCTAAAATCAGCCAATGTGTAAGCGCCAATACCATTAGTCGGGTCCGGTGTTATGTTTGTCGAGTAAATGATTCCGAAAGGAGAGTTGATCGGCAGTCCGCCGGCAAACGGCGGGGATTCCGGTCCGGCCGTGTGGCAGGCTATACAGTCTCCGACCCTGGCAAGGTAAGCTCCCCGGCTAATCTCTGCCGGGTCAACTTGCTGCGCCATGGCAAGGCCAGATAATAACGCCGCGCCTGCGAAAGCAACAGCCCTCACTGCCGGCCGGTTCAGGACGCCCCCGAAGGTCATTTCCAATGGCATGATTATTAAAACCATGAACTGCATGGCGACACCAGAAAAATTGCAAATATGTTGAATACGATCGCAACGAGAAAGATGAAACTCGACATGGCGCTTAATTTAACTAAAAACCGGTTCCGATTTCCGCCTGCCGCAATGGCGCTTACTTCGTCTCCAGGCAGCTTGCGTTCAGACTGTCGCCATGAGGTCCATGCAACAAACCCGGAAAGAAGAGCCGCCGATAAGCAGACAATGCTGATCGCCGCCAGGATTGCAGGCAAACCTTCCCAGACCGGCGCAGAAACGGGCGCCAGATAGGGATAGCAGGCATGGGCTGCAAGCGGCTCGCTCAAGGAAAATTGCACCAGCCACGCGGCCGGCGCGCCGAATAGACCGACCCCTATCCGCAGCATGCCCGGCTGGACGCGACGGGGAGCGGGAGATTCAACGGACGAATCGTGGTTATGGAAAAGGTTCATAATCTGTTCTAGTAAAGGTATGGCGACAGATACAAAGTTGCAAATACAAACAGCCAGACCACATCGACAAAGTGCCAGTACAGTCCGCCAATGATTACCGCGGCATAGCGTCTGTCATCAAAATAACCGAGTGCAGTCCAGAGCAGCAGGATCAGCAGGACGATCAGCCCTACGAGGACATGAAGCATGTGAAATCCGGTGATGGTGAAGTACAGCGATCCATAGAGATTCGATGTCATATCGTAGGTTTTGATGCTCCACTCATGGAGCTGAATGACCACGAAGCACACGCCCAGAATGAATGCTAACGCCATCGATGCAAGGCTCCAATGCAACTGTCTGCGCCTGATGCAGCGTTCGCTGGCCCAAACGAACACACTGCTGGTGAGTAATATCAAGGTATTTACGCCCGGCATGACGAGAGAGGGCAGGCCTTCAGGAGGCCAGTGCTGCTCCGTTTGAGATGCCAGGTAAAAGTAGGTAAATAGCAGATAGCCGAACAGGGAGCCTTCGGTGACAATCAGCGCCAACACACCCCACCAGCCACCGGACCGTTTGCCCTCGCTGCCTACCGGCAGCGGTTTATCCAGTTGTATCGCCTCAGCCATGAACTGCTCCCGTATCCTGTTTGATGTACGGCGCACGTTGGACAAGGGCTGTCCTTGGCCACATCCATACAATCAGCGAAAGGCTGCAAGCCAACGCCATTAGAACCGTGAATCCTCCCCAGTGCAGCAGCAAGCCGGTGAAGGCCAGGGCGCTGAAAAGGCCGACAAAGAAGGGGGTATAGGAATCTTCCGGCATTTTGAGAATGATGTCCGGTATGGCGTCCAGCGGCGTCGTTCCAATTGTTTCCCTTCCTTCCATGAGCAGATAACCTCGTTCGAGGCTGGAGCGGCCGGCGCCTTCATCAAGCCGGTCCTCCCATAACGGATGGCGGCTGGCGATAAACGGAATGACCGCAAAGTTGTAAGCTGGCGGCGGCGATGGCGTTGCCCACTCAAGCGTCGGCGCATCCCAGGGATTTGGAGCCGCGAGGACGCCGCGCTTCAGACTGACAACAATGTTGACCAGAAATATCAAAATGCCGGCGGCAAAAACAAATGATCCAACCGATGTAACCATGTTGACCGTGCTCCAGCCCATGTTGGGTGCGTAGGTGTAAATTCGACGAGGCATACCCAGCAGACCCGCCACGTGCATCGGAAAGAAGCCCAGGTTAAAGCCGATGAACATGACCCAGAAACTCCATTTTCCAAGCGTCTCATTCATCATGCGGCCAAAAAATTTGGGAAACCAGTAATAGATTCCGCCAATAACCGGAAACACATTAATGCCAAGCAAAACGTAATGCAGGTGCGCGACGATGAAGTAGGTTTCGTTTAGCTGAAAATCCAGAGGTACGGCAGCCGTCATCACGCCTGAAAGTCCTCCGATGACAAATAGGAGCACAAAACCTGCGAAAAACAGAAACGGCGTATTGAAGACCGGGCGCCCCAGCCAGATGGTGGCTATCCATGCGAAGACTGCGACGGCGCTAGGGATCGAAATCACCATGCTGGCGGCACCGAAGAACGACAGCGCAAGTGTCGGCAAGCCGGTAGCGAACATGTGATGTATCCATACTCCGAAGCCGAGCAGCATCGTCGCCATGGTTGACAGCGCTACTGCCGAGTATCCGACCAGCGGACGCCGGCAAAAGGTAGGCAGCGCGTCGGAAACAATACCCATGGCGGGGAGCACGACCGCATAAACCCAGGGATGTCCGAACATCCAGAACAAGTGCTGCCAAAGCAGGGGTTTCCCGCCATTAACCACATCGAAGAAATGCGTTCCCACCTGACGGTCCAGCCACAGCAGAAAAAAGGCGAGACTGACTGAGGGGATGGCAAAAATATTGGCGACTGATGCAGTCAGCGTTCCCCATACGAGGATCGGCACCCGTTCGATCGACATGCCGGGCGCGCGCATTCGAAATAGCGTGACCACAAAATTGATGGCCCCGACGGTTGTGGAAATCCCCAGTAACACCATGCCGAGCGCGTAGACATCGATATTGGGTCCGGTGTTGTACTCCAGCCCTGAAAAAGGCACGTAGTTGAACCAGCCAGCGTTCGGCGCTTCTCCCAGAGGAAAGCTGGAGTACAGAAAAATACCGGCAAACAGGAAAATCCAGTACGAAAGGGCATTAAGACGCGGGAACGCCATATCCCGCGAACCCAACATAAGCGGCCATAAATAGTTGGAAAACCCCGACAGTATAGGCAGCGAGTACAGAAAGATCATCGTCACGCCGTGCATCGTGAAGAGCTGGCTGTACTGTTCCGGCGTCAGCAGGGTCTGGTTCGGGCTTGCGAGTTGCACACGCATGATCAGCGCTTCGATTCCGCCCATCAGCAAAAAAATAAATGCGGTGACGAGGTAACGCAGTCCTATTTCCTTATGGTCAACC
>NQJI01000162.1 GCA_002256705.1 Methylococcaceae bacterium NSM2-1 | reverse complement strand
CGCGGCCATTATCGGTAAAAAACAACGCATTCGTACCGGGTTGCCAATCAAAACCGACAGTATTTCTGATGCCACTGGCAAGTATCTCAAGGTCACTGCCGTCAGGATTTAATCTGACCAGCGAGGCGTAAATTTCCTTTTCTGGCTTACAAATATTGCAGGGAGCGCCGACAGCTGTGTATAGCTTGTTATCGGGACCAAAACGCAGATATTTCCAGCCGTGATGCTTGTCTGAAGGAAACTGGTCATAGACCACAACGGGTTTGGGCATATTAGCTAACTGCTGGGTAATGTGGTCGAAACGAATGATACGGCTAATTTCTGCGACATAAAGCGATCCGTCCTTGAAGGCTACGCCATTGGGCATATTCAGATTGCTGGCGATGATATGACGCTGTTCGGCCATACCGTCATTATTGCTGTCCTGAACCGCATAGACGTTGCCTTTTGCTCCCGTGCCGACAAATACAATACCATTATCGCCCAAGGCCAAACTGCGTGCATTCGGTAAGTTATCGGCATAAACAGATATTGTGAAGCCATCAGGTAAATGCAGTTGTTTCAACACATCCTGATGACCGCCGGATTCTGCAACAGCCAAACAGGTGTTAAGTAAAAGCAGGGGAAGCAGAGTTGTTTTAAAAAAATACATGACAATGACCTTTATCAATAAACTTTGCGTTATATTATCACTCTGATAAAAGATTGAATTAATTTATTCAATCCCCATATAAATCGAACATCAACTTATCCGAGGCTATCACCATGATGCGAATTTTTCTTTTCCTGGCAACCAATGTTGCAATAATGGTTGTTATCAGCATTATTTTTAATCTCTTGGGCTTGAGCGGAACTTTAGATGCTCAAGGTATAGATCTTGACCTTAACGCCTTGTTAGTTATGTCGGCAATCATTGGCATGACCGGTTCAGTGATTTCTCTGGCCATGTCCAAATGGTCTGCAAAACAGGCGATGGGTGTGCACGTTATTGAACAACCGCAAAACCAGACTGAACGCTGGTTAGTGGATATCGTGGCTAAACAGGCAAGCCTGGCCGGAATCGGTATGCCTGAAGTGGGTATTTTCCAGACCCCTGAAGCCAACGCCTTTGCTACCGGAATGAACAAAAACAGCGCGCTGGTAGCGGTCAGTACCGGTTTGCTGCAAAACATGAATGCCGATGAAGTGGAAGCGGTGGTCGGTCATGAAATAACTCATGTTGCCAACGGCGACATGGTAACCATGGCATTAATGCAGGGCGTGGTAAATACCTTCGTTTACTTTTTTGCCACTATCATCGGTCATGTTGTCGACCGTGTTATTCTTCAAAACGAACGAGGTCATGGTATGGGGTATTACATCACCCAAATGGTTGCACAAATTGCCCTGGGTTTTCTGGCGACCATGTTGGTCATGTGGTTTTCCCGTTATAGAGAATTCAGAGCCGATGCGGGTGGTGCAAAATTAGCCGGACGAGAAAAAATGATTGGAGCATTGCGTGCGTTACAACGTGGACATGACGCGCAAGACCTGCCCGGCCAATTGGCCGCTTTTGGTATTAATGGCGGTGGCATGAGCAGATTGTTTATGAGCCATCCACCATTGGAAGAGCGCATTGCAGCGTTACAAAGCAGCCGTTAACTCATTTCATTTGCGCAGTAATTTACTAACCACGAAGCCTGTCCAGAGCATAGCCGAAGGGAACACGAAGGACACGAAGTTTTATGTCTTCGTGTCTTCGTGGTGAATAAAAGCTCGAAAACCAGCTAGCGATACCTCCCACAGTAATCGTGATTTGAATAGCCATGCTTTAGATTACTCATTTTTAACCAGTTCGCGTAAAATCAAGCTTTTAAAATTCCAATAATCATCTCAAGGAATACCATGAAAAAGATTCTTTTCTTAAGTCTCTTGTTGTCTGCTGGAACAGCCCTCTCTGACGATGCGAAAAATGAATGGCATAACACAACGCTGTCTGATGCCACGATTGAAAAAATTCAGGCTGCCAAATATGAGTACAAAAAGTGTGTTGGCGGTGAAATGCAGAAACTGGCCTATCAGGAACAGGACACTCGCAAGGCTACCGATGCCATTATGAAACAATGTGAACCTTTTTTGGCAAAGATGCGTGAAGTTTATACCGATGCAGAAGTGCCGGGAGTCATAGCCGATCGTCATTTAAAGCAAATACGACTACAAACCACGCGCGAAGCCTTGCAGGGCATGATGTTTTCTGAAGCAGCGCGAAAAGCGGGCAATCAACCACAATAACAATAACCTAGAGCCTCTCTCAATGAATCCTACATATGCAATTGATTTATCCCTGAAACCTACCACATTCGATTTATGGCATGTCTGTCTGGCAGGTACTGTTGTTTTATTATCCCTGATTCTTATTGTATTACTGCTGGCTATGGTCGTCAGTCTGGCGCGAGGCAAGAACAAGCCGGCTGAACCTTTCATTCAACAAGCCGCGCCGACTCCCGAACCTGTTGTGAAAATCGTGGAGAAAATTGTCGAAGTTGAAAAGCTTGTTCATGCTCCCGCACCGGAACCTGTGATATTAAAAGAATCCACACCCGATGCCGCCTTGCAATTACTGGGATTGCTGCAAAAAGAAGCACGCTTTATCGACTTTATTAAAGAAGACATAGCAACATACAGCGATGCAGATATTGGTGTTGCCGCCCGTGTCGTTCATGAAGGCTGTAACAAAGCGCTTAATGAGCATTTTACTTTAGCCCCCATTCGTAGCGAGCAGGAAGGTGGGAAAATCACTTTGCCGCAAGGTTTTGATGCCTCTTCAGTGCGTTTAACAGGCAATATTGTCGGTTCAGCGCCTTTTACCGGAAAACTGATACATAAAGGCTGGCAGGTAACCAACATCAGACTGCCAAAATTGACTCAAGGCCATAACGCCACCATTCTGGCAGCAGCAGAGGTTGAATTATGAGCCTGTTTGATCATATAAAAAAGAAGCCGGATGTTAAAGACGAACCCAAGAAAAATGAACCTGCGGTAAATATTGCTGACACCCAAGAACCTGATAGTACAGATAGTTTCAGTTCTGATAATCAAATAGCCAGCGCAGAACCAGAAAATCAGCTGTTTGGCAATATGGCCGATGAAGACTCGCCAGAGCCAGCATCTTCCCCTGTAACAGACTTAAAGGAAACCAGTCAAGATACCGCTCCTTTAGCCACCAAGCGGTTTTCAGTGGGTATCGATTTAGGCACGACACATTGTGTATTGTCATACGCAGACATTACTGACAGTGACGATGGAGAATTTTCCCAGCAAGTCATGGCGATACCTCAGTTGACATCGCCCGGTGTGGTTGAAGAAAGCTTTCAGTTGCCGTCATTCCTGTATCAGGCGCATGAAGCAGAGCTTGCCGAAGGCTCTAGCGCATTACCCTGGAACGCAAAGCCGGATTATCTGGTCGGTGAGATAGCCCGCAATCTGGGCAGCAAAACCCCGATTCGTCTGGTATCCAGCGCCAAAAGCTGGTTATGTCATGCGGGGGTGGATTGTAAATCACCGATTCTGCCGGCGGATGCACCCGAAGAAGTTGAACGTGTTTCACCGTTTCAGGCAACCACTGCTTATCTGCAACATATCTGTGATGCCTGGCAAAACCAGCATCCTGATGCGCCGTTGGAAAAGCAGGATTTGGTTATTACTGTGCCGGCATCATTTGATCCTGCTGCGCGCGAATTGACCGTGGAATCCGCACGTGCGGTCGGTCTTGAGCAAGCCATTCTTTTGGAAGAGCCTCAGGCCGCTTTATACAGCTGGATTGAAAAAAGCCAGGGTGACTGGCGTAAACAAGCTACTTGTGGCGATATTATTCTGGTTATTGATATCGGCGGTGGAACGACTGACTTATCATTGATAGCCGTCACTGAAAAAGACGGTAATCTCGAACTCACGCGTGTTGCTGTAGGTGATCATATTTTGCTTGGTGGCGACAATATGGATTTGGCCTTGGCCTACACCGTTAAAGCCAAACTGGAAAAAGACGGCAAACGTTTGGAACCCTGGCAGGTACAGGCATTAACTCATAGTTGCCG
>NQJI01000020.1 GCA_002256705.1 Methylococcaceae bacterium NSM2-1 | reverse complement strand
AAAAAGACATATTGTTCGAATTTTATCTCTTCTATGGCCGTTGATAATCGGTGGCGTGCTTCCCTGAGTGCTTTTGACTCTCTTTCCTTGAAAGGTTCAGGCCATTGATTCCAGCATTGGTGATTAAATACGTTTCTAAGCGCTATAAACAATGCGAAATCATCTAGCCAATATGCCTTTTCCTGGCAAAAATGTGCAAAGTCGTCCCAATCCTGTCGTTCAGCACGCTCTAAAAACCCTTTATAAGCTTTTGCTACCAAACAGCTTAGGTTGAACACGGAAGTCCCCGGACATTCTTCAGGCTGCTCGGAGTGTTGTAACCAACCCAGATTCATTAATCCGTCAATATCAATTAATTCCGGATTGCCGGCATGAGCAGATAAGCATTGATAAGGGGAACCATCCGCATGGGGCATGCCCAAGGGCAGGGTTTGCCATACACTAACCCCGGAATCATGCAGAAAATTGACAAAATGATAGGCATCCTGACCCAAATTACCGCTCTCACCAGTACCCGGTAGCGAAGTTATATGCAGCAGAACGCCTGCGCGACGTTTGTTTAAAAGGTTATTCACGCTTAAAAGTCTCTAGTTTTAGTGTTCAACGCCTGGCCGCATTGCCCCACCCATGGAGGGCTCACCAGAACCCTGAGTAAAGGACAGTGCCAGATATGCTGGAGGCTCTTCACCTAATAATCGATACAGATTGGCTAAATTAAGTCGAAATTGTTGTTCAAAGTTACTGACGGCTTCGCCCGGGTTATAATCACCAAACCACCAGAACCAGTCGGAACCTTCACAAACAGAAAGCTGAAACTCAGCCTGCAGAACTTGTTGATCGGTTAAGCGGTTGGCTGCCAGGGCTTTATCGAACGCACATTTTACGTCACCCAGCATATCCCAGCCACGATTCTTATCCGGAGCTCCTATCCAGGTTGAAAAGGTCCCGTAAACCCAACTGCCTGCAACCAATTTCGATAAGGGTTTAACAACGGCTTTACTTTTTAAACAGTCCGAAAAAGTGGTTAGTTCAATGGCCGGATGGCTAGCCAACCGTCTATATAAGGCACTCAGGAAATGATAGCCATTATCCGGAAAATATTCCCAGGCATTCTCGCCATCCATGATAATTGAAACCACTTTATCATCGGGTTCATGAGCAGCAATATTCTCCAGATGATGAATCAAATCATCAACTGCATTATCAGCATGCCACTTTGAATATTCAAAACCTATCAGATCAGATAAGCCGTCATCCCGGAAAAAACAGGCTATTTTTGTATTTTTTAGCTTGAATGGATGGTGAATTCCTGTTGGCTCCTTATTTTCAGGCAGGTTTAAACTATTATGCAGAACGGAGCCGCCACTTGCGGCCCATGTAAAACCAAAATCACTCAGTATTTTCAGTGTCTGTTGACTGATACTGCCTTCTGACGGCCAGCATCCCTTGGGTTTCATGTCAAAAAAACGCTTAAAGGTCTGGACACCTTTTTCAAGATGCCATGTCACGCGTTCTTCTCCGCCTGGATAATTATTCAATTCGGGCAAAGGCGCATCGGGCATTGCTTCATGTGTAGCCCTCAAGTCCAGCAACAGCGGCATAATGGGATGGGCATAAGGCGTTAACGAAAGCTCAATCTGCCCTTTCCTGGCTAATACCTTATATCTGAGAATCACATTTTCCAGCAGTTCGCCTATAATCTGTACGATTTCAACTCTATCGTGCAGGCTATAATTTGAACCTTTTTCCATTAAGTATTTTACTCTGTCATCTGTTAATTTTACGGTTTCCCCCATCCATGCCAGATGATACCAGACCAATACATCATGAATAAATTGAGCATTGACATAACATAACGAGCCGTAATGCTGTTCAAGCCACTCTGTCATTTCAACCAGTTTTTTGAATGCCGGGTAACGGTTTATTTGCCTGTCCCGGTTTGCCCGCATACAGTCCTTAACCAGTTTCAAGCGATCTTCAGGATCTTCAGGAATAGCCGGGGCAACTAATGCCGCCAGCAAAGGATCCATGATTGAATGACCATTATGCAAATAACCATTGACCTGATTGGCATATTCTTCAATTTGTTCCAATAAAATGGGCGCGAAATTGACTACCGCTTTAGCTTCCGGCACGGCTTCTAGATGTGCAACCATGTCGACATAGTCTTTAATGACATGAAGATACGTCCAGGGCAACTTAAATTCTCCAGTTTGCAAGTCCCTGTATTCCGGCTGGTGCATGTGCCAGCACAGGACTAATTTCAACTTTTTTTTGTCGGACATATTTTTCTATTCTCGCCAATGATAGTCATGCGGAGGAGGAGTAATTAAGACTACAGTTTAAATTCAAGCAGCTTGTCGCAGTTGACTTCAGTTTCTAAGAATGAAAAAGAGTGCAACGAAACCCATCAATACCAATGAAAATAATGATGGTTTTCGCTCGCGCTTTATCCCTCCTGCAAGTTTTCTACCGGACATAGTGCAATTTTTGCCCGAGCATATCAGGAGTAACTAAAACGACTCCGCCTGCGCTGACATGAAATCTTTTTTCGTCTTCTGCTCTGTTCTCGCCAATGATGGTGCCTTCTGGAATGTCACAGCCTTTTTCTATAATCGCCTTGGTAATACGGCAATGACGGGCAATGTTTACATGGGGCAAAACAATAGAATCTTGTACAGTCGAATATGAATTAACACGGACATTTGAGAATAACAGGGAATGTCTGATTTTTGCTCCAGAAATTACACAGCCTCCTGAAACCATGGAGTCGACAGCCTGTCCCCGTCTTTCATCATCATCAAAAACAAATTTGGCCGGCGGCGTTTGTTCCTGATTTGTCCATATAGGCCAAGTGTTATCATATAAATTCAAGCCCGGGTTTACCCCGATTAATTCCATATTGGCCGCCCAGTAAGCATCTATTGTGCCTACATCACGCCAGTAACTTTGTTCACCGCTTTGCAAGTCCAAAAATGGATATGCATTGACTACGTATTTATCTATAACGGCAGGAATGATATCTTTACCGAAATCATTGGTAGAGCCTTTGGTGTCAGCATCTTTAAGCAGTTGTTCAAACAGAAAAGGAGCATTAAAAATATAAATGCCCATAGACGCTAAAGCGGTATCGGTTCTGCCGGGCATGACTGGCGGCTTTTCAGGTTTTTCTACAAAGCCTTTAACGCGTCGATTGGAATCAACATCCATCACGCCAAAGGCTGTTGCTTCTTCCAGCGAGACTTCCAGACAACCTATCGTTAAATCAGCATTTTTTTCAACATGGTCTGCCAGCATGGCGCCATAGTCCATTTTATAAATGTGATCACCGGCCAGCACTAAAATGTGTTCAGGATGGCGGCTGCGGAGAATATCAATGTTCTGAAAAATAGCGTCAGCCGTACCTTTATACCAGGAATCTTCACTATGTCTTTGTTGGGCAGGCATCAAATCAACATATTCACCAAATTCACCACGCATAAATCCCCATCCCTGCTGAATATGGCGAATGAGAGAGTCCGACTTATATTGCGTCAAAATGCCTATCTTGCGTATGCCGGAATTCACGCAATTGGATAACGGAAAATCAATAATGCGAAACTTGCCACCGAAGGGCACAGCCGGCTTGGCGCGCCAATCTGTCATATTCATCAACCGCGAACCTCGGCCACCAGCTAATATTAATGCGATTGTATTACGGGTTAAATGACCGACGTTATGATCATGCTTTTGATTGCTTGACGCTGACATTTTTCATCTCCATGTTGATATAGATATTACAACTGTTGCTTATTTTGGTAAGATTCACCGGACATTCATTCTACTACTACACCGAGGCCATTCAAAGTGAAAAAGCGTTCTAATAACACACTTGACTCTGATGCTACAAAAACCAGCGCAGCAAAAACGGAAGCGAATACGCCTGACTCTGAATCTACAAAAATCATGGAAGAAGAAACGGCATCGAGCACGCTTGATTCTAATCCCAAGACAAGCGTAAAACCGAAGACAGAAGCAAAAGCCGAGGCCTCTGATGCTAGAAAACCTGAAAAAGCAAAAACAGAAGTTAAAGTGCCGGCCTCTGAACCAGCAAAAACCATAGCAGCAAAAAAAGAAGAGAACAAACTTGATCCCGATTCTATAAAAATTATAGAAGCGAAACATCATGATCCTTTTTCAGTTTTGGGTCGCCATCCAAAGAACAATCAAATCCTGATAAAAGCATATCTGCCATACGCAGAAACGGTTCGCCTCAGCAATAATGGACCTGTTCTTAATCGGATAACCGGTACGGATTTTTTTGAATATAACGCCAAGGAAGGAGAATTGCCGGAACACTATAAATTAAGCTGGGTAGATAAAAACGGTTACACCCACGAGAACTATGATCCGTATGACTTTGGACCCCAGTTACCAGCATTTGACCAACATTTATTCGGAGAAGGTAAGCACTGGCATATTTATCAAAAACTGGGCGGACACTTGCATAGCGTTGACGGTATTGATGGGGTTTTATTTACTGTTTGGGCTCCCAATGCTGCACGGGTTAGTGTGGTGGGTGACTTTAATCGCTGGGATGGCCGTTGTAACCCCATGCGTAGTCTCGGTGGCAGCGGTATTTGGGAAATATTCATCCCTGGTCTAAAGACAGGTTGCTTATACAAATTTGAAATATTAAATCGCAATAGCAACGAGATTCTGTTAAAAACAGACCCATATGGGCAGCAATTTGAGTTTCGCCCAAACACTTCGTCAATTGTGGTTAAGGAAAAAAGCTATACCTGGCAGGACACTCGCTGGATGATGCAACGTGCCAAACACGATTGGCTGCATGAACCCATGGCTATCTACGAAGTTCATCTGGGCTCGTGGCGACGCGATAATCAAGGGAATTTCCTCACTTATCGGGAACTTGCTGTCGAACTTGTTAACTATGTTAAACAGATGGGCTTTACCCATATTGAACTGTTACCGATTACTGAACATCCTTTCGATGGCTCATGGGGTTATCAAACTACGGGTTATTTTGCTCCAACCAGTCGTCACGGTTCGCCCGATGATTTCCGTTATTTTGTCGATGCCTGTCATCAAAATGACATAGGTATTATTCTTGACTGGGTCCCGGCACATTTTCCTAAAGATGCGTTTGCCCTTGCCCGTTTTGACGGTAGCGCCCTATATGAGCATGAAGATCCGCGTAAAGGTGAACACCGTGACTGGGGTACACTGATCTATAACTATGGGCGTAATGAAGTTAAAAACTTTTTATTGGCTAGCGCGATCTTCTGGTTGGAAGAATTTCACCTTGATGGCTTAAGAGTCGATGCTGTGGCATCCATGCTTTATCTCGATTATTCCCGTGAAGCAAATGACTGGATTCCAAACATGTATGGCGGCAACGAGAATCTGGAAGCCATTGATTTTTTAAGAGAACTCAATACCGTCACTCACGATCAGCACCCGGGTACTGTCATGATGGCAGAAGAATCCACTTCCTGGCCTCAGGTGACCCGTCCAACATGGACCGGCGGTTTGGGCTTTTCAATGAAATGGAATATGGGCTGGATGCATGATGTACTATCTTACATGAGCGAGGAACCCATACACCGCAAGTACCATCATGATCAGCTCACTTTCGGGATGCTTTATGCCTTTACCGAAAATTTCACTCTGCCCTTTTCTCATGATGAGGTAGTGCATGGAAAGGGCTCCCTAATCAACAAAATGCCCGGGGATGAATGGCAGCGCTTTGCTAATTTACGGCTGTTATATACATTCATGTACACGTATCCTGGCAAAAAACTGTTGTTTATGGGCTGTGAGTTCGGGCAAGGCACTGAATGGAGTGCTAACAAGGAATTAGACTGGTACGTGCTGGATTACCCGCATCACAAGGGCGTACAAACATTAGTCAAAGATCTGAATCATATCTACAAAACACATCCGGCCTTATTCACTCATGATTTTGATCATCATGGTTTTGAATGGATTGATTGCCATGATGTTCAGCAGTCTATTATCAGTTACCGGCGTAAAAACAAATTCGAAGAGTTAATTGTTGTTCTCAACTTCACTCCCGTTCCAAGAGAAAATTACAGACTCGGCGTGCCTGAGGCGGGTACCTATACTGAAATTTTTAATTCTGATTCCAAATATTATGATGGCAGCAACATGGGTAATGGTGCAGTTGTATCAGAGCCTGTGGCGTGGATGAATCATCCTCACTCCATTGGACTTACCTTGCCGCCTTTGGGAGCTTTGATCTTAAAGTTATAGCATGCCGAGGGCGCGTTATGCGGGCCGATACTTTCCAGGGTGAGTACAATGACGCACCCTGGAGCTGTAAATGATCACATAAGAATCATATGAAAAAAATACTCTTTGTTACCAGTGAAGCACACCCTTTGATTAAAACCGGAGGTCTTGCTGATGTTTGCGGCAGCCTGCCTAAAGCATTGGCCGATCTATCCCAAGATATTAAACTGATTATCCCTAATTATCAGGCTTTAAAAACCAGTGAAAATGTCCGTTTTCTTTGTTCCATACGTGTTGATAACCGTAACATCAATATACTTGAAACCCGCATGCCTGATAGCCATGTCATTGTCTGGCTGGTTGATTATCCTGCCTATTACAATTATCCGGGCAATCCCTATGTTGATGAACAGGGCGAATCCTGGCCTAACAATGCTGAACGCTTTGGACTATTTTGTCGTATAGCCGTTGAAGCGGCTATGGATAGAGTGCATCAGGACTGGAAGCCCGATATAGTCCACTGTAACGACTGGCAAACCGGTTTAGTTCCGGCTTTATTGTCTCTTGAGCACGGCCGGCCCTCGACCGTATTTACCATACATAATATGGCTTATCAGGGCTTATTCCCTGGAAGTACGGCAGCCGTATTAAACTTGCCAGGCAAGTTATGGCATCCTGCCGGACTGGAATTTCATGACATGCTGTCTTTCATTAAAGGCGGCCTGGTTTATGCGGATTATATCACTACCGTTAGTCCGACTTACGCACTGGAAATTCAAACGCCAGAATTGGGTTATGGCCTTGAAGGGCTGTTAGATCATCGAAAAGAATTTTTAGGCGGCATCATTAACGGCATTGATCTCGATCAATGGAATCCTGAAACTGATCCTTATATTACTCAACATTTTTCAGCAGCAACGCTCAACAAAAAGCAGCTTAACAAATATGAATTGCAAAGAAGATTTTCACTTCCGGATAATGAGCGCATCCCTCTCTTTGGACTCATTGGTCGACTGGTAGAGCAAAAAGGCATAGACCTGATTTTAGAATGCCTTCCAGAAATGATCACCATGGACATGCAATTTGTATTGCTCGGCAGTGGCGATAAAGATTTTGAAAAACAGTTACAAAAACTGGCTCATTTGTACCCCGATAAAATATCGATAACCATTGGCTATGATGAATCGCTGGCTCATCTTATCGAGGCGGGCGCTGATATTTTCTTAATGCCTTCGCGATTTGAACCCTGCGGTTTAAATCAAATGTACAGTCAACGTTACGGCACCATCCCTATCGTCAGAAAAACCGGAGGCCTGGCAGATACTGTCGTTGATACCTTGCCGGAAACATTAGCCAATCACACGGCAAGCGGTATCGTCTTCAACGAAGCCAGTTCAGGATCTTTGCTGGAAGCCATCAAACGCGCCATGATTTTATATAGCTCTCCTGATACCTGGAAGAAAATGCAAAGTAATGCCATGAAAAAAGATTTCTCCTGGCAAAGCAGTGCCGAGCAGTATCTGGCGTTATATGAAAACCTTTAAGGCAATATCCAGGAATGAATATATCCGAATTGCGCAGGATTGTTGTTTATTTTCAAGGCGTAAAAATAGTAGGCGCATAGCGACCCATGTAACTATTTTTACAACGCGGAAAATGGACAAAAAGACCAGTAAGTCGGGTATGTTATTCGCAGGAAATCGCCTAAATAGTAACGTGCAGATCACGTCCAGGGTTAATTGGACACGATGTGCGCGTTTCTGTTTCTAGTGATGGAGACGATGGATGAATAAAATCCAGTTGCTGTATGTAGAAAATGTAATTACCAGAAAAAAAAGAGTTCTTAAACAGGAGCTGTCCTTTTTTATGCTGGTAGAAAACTTAAGTCATGACAAACATTGCGATATTCTCTGGGCAGGCGAGGATGGTGAATGGCATACGCTATCGGCAACCTATCACAGCAATCTGGGCGATGCTAAAGAGTACTGGCGAGCTCAAATAACATTTGATTCCACCGCAGATAAATCACTCCCGGGTAATATCGAGTTTGCATTGCGTTATCAAACACAGGGCAAAGAATATTGGGATAACAAGAACGGCCTGAATTATTCCAGCCAGGCCGACTCCGGAATTAAAGTAGTATCCTCTCATCCGGTACTGAACATCGGCTTTGAGAATAGGCTGAAAGATGGGCAGAAATACGTTCCCATCACATTATCGGTAAACCAGTCTGTTCATGCTAAAGCGGTCACTATTCACTGGACAACAGACAATTGGAAGCACACGCATAAAACCCCTTGTCATTTCAAAAGAAACTATTGGAATGAAAAATCCCGTAGTAATGCCAGGAATCCTAATCAATACGGGTCTCAGATTTGGCAAGGATTGCTCAAGATTAACGATGCTTTTCGATTGCAATACACCATTTCTTGTGAATGCACCGGTCAGGTTTTATGGGACAACAACTATGGCAAGAATTACTCGCTTAGCCATGAACCGCTAAAAGTTTTGATTCTTAATCTGCATTGTTATCAGGAAGATAACCAGGATTATAAGTTTTCACAAATAGCCAAGGCCATTAACGAACTGGATGTTGATATTGTCTGTCTTCAGGAAGTCGCTGAACTTTGGAACGATGGACATGGGGACTGGAATACCAATTCGGCTAAAATAATTAATGATCGTCTTAATCCGCCTTATCATCTCTACACGGATTGGTCGCATCTGGGTTTTGATAAATACCGCGAAGGCGTTGCAATCTTGAGTCGATACCCGATGTTAAGACAGGAATCAAAATATGTTTCGAACAGCCATAGTGCCTACAGCATTCATTCCAGAAAAGTCGTCATGGCACAAGTGCATGTTCCTTACATGGGATTAATTAATTTTTTTTCGGCGCATCTGAGTTGGTGGGATGACGGCTTTCCAGAGCAGTTTAAAAGACTGAGCAAGTGGGCTGCGGATAACCAGGCAGGGGATGTGAGTGGAACCATGCTGTGCGGTGATTTTAATATCGCAGCAGGATCAGAAGGCTATAATCTGGTGGTCAAGTCCAATGAATATGATGACCAGTTTTTAGCGGCCACCTCCTATGGTGTATTTGAAAAAATCTTTAAAGTGAATGATCCCTACTGGCAACATTATCTTGCCGATGATTATCGTATTGATTATGTTTTTATGAATAAGGCAAGTGATCTGCGCATCATTTCAGGAAGGGTGCTGTTTACTGATGAAGATTATGGCAAAGTCTCAGATCATTGTGGTTATTTTATGACATTTGAACCGAAGTAAACCCCAGTATTGAACACCTATCAACGACACCATAGAACCATCAAAACCATCCAGTAAGATGAATAAACATAAAATAAAAAGCTTGATTTTATACAAGGTGATGACATGCAAATAGCAGAACATTATGCCATGCCCGTTCATGGGCATCTGGGCGGCTATTTTCAAAGAGTCAATGATTTCAATGATAAATTTGATATCCGCTGGGGGAAAATTGAATTTGACGTATTCTTCGGCGTTCAGGCCAATGTGAAAGTTATGCTTAAAGTGTATCGTGACCATGGTATATGCGAAACTTACATTGTTGATACGGATGCCTTTGATATCCAATGGGATCGCCACAAACGCAGCACACGGGATTTTTATATACACCCGTTTTCCAACAACTTCGGCCCGATCAACTGCGTCAAATTCTCTTTCATTGTGCATCTGGATGAGCACTCCATCGCCTCTCAAAATGACTACATTTTTATGGACAGCCATCAAGCACAGGATGGACACCCTCAGTATCGAAGGATCACCGGCGAATGGTCAACCCCTAATGGCTATCGAACCTATGAGCTGAATGCAGGAGAATTACAGAGTGATGTAGACTGGTATAACCACCATTTCGAATCGTTGAACCTTATTCCAAAATTTACCAAAGGTCAGCAATACCACCCTTATCATCCCAAACGCTTTATCCATGATCATATCGACAAGGTAATACGCAGCAAGTGGGAAAATCCTGACCGGTTTTGCACCATCAAAGTTAGCGTTGACTGCATCGATGATGCCGATTTCATTTCCCATTTGATTCATGCCAGTCATCAGGGCGTCTGGGTTCAGTGTATTGTGGACTGGCGCAAGATGACGCTCACCAACAGTCAAAACTATGCCCGATTGAAGCGCTCCAGAATTGAACTGATAGGCGTCTTTTGCACGCCCAAGCATCACCTCATTGAGGTTGAACCGGATATGCACACCAAATTTGTTATTTTTAACGATGAGGACTGCATATTGGGTTCATTTAATATCACCTTCGATCGCTGGTGGGCTAACTGGGAATCCGGGATGACCTTTCATTCCAAGGGCGTTTGCCGTCTGCTGGATAACATATTCCAGAGTCAACGCGGCGGCGTCAATCAGAAATATGGGATTGATCCCTTAAGCCATTTCAATCTGCTCTATACTTTCGGCAGACACACCATGCTCAACGGGAAGCCTTACCGTCCCCATCATGCCATCCTGGCCGAAATTCACCATGCCAGACATTCGATCAAGCTGTGTTTGTTTTTGATGGGCGACCTGTTGGGAGATCATCATGACAGTGTGGTTGATGCCTTGATACATGCCCAGGACAGAGGGGTTTATGTGCATGTTCTCTTTAACGGGCATCTGGCCAGGCAGGGCCGGATAGGTGTAGAGCGGTCTATGTGGGATGAGCTCAATCGCCCCCTGTTGCCGGCAGTGCAACGGCTTAAAAATGCCGGTATTCCGGTGGGTTTGGTGTATGGGCAAGACGATCACCCCGTCCCTTATTCGCCCATTCATTCCAAATATTGCGTTATCGACGATTCGATTGTCATAGAAGGCAGCTTTAACTGGTACAACACTTCTGTTTTTTCTCACGATCTAGTCGTAGTGGTTAACAATCACCAGGTAGCACAGCCCTACCTTTATGAGTTTGATGAAATACAGAGGTCATTCAGAGTCTATTATTGATTAGGTTTGACGCAGTTATTTTGATGCTTTTTTGAGTATTTTGCCGGCAGCACACAAGAAGTCTTGGCCAGTCCACCAGCGATTGAATCAAGCCTAAAGATTCGCTGATTCGTACTCTGGTTTCCCGGCAAAGAATTTAGCAACCAGCAATTGTTTGCTGGAAAATTGTTTTAGTCTAATCTGCATTATCCGTGTAAATAATCCTGCAATAATTGCCGTGTATAAAGCGCTGTGTTTTTGATGTGGGCAGCAATGTCAGAATTAGGATGGCGGCCCTGGCGTCGAAGCGATTTATTGCTTATGCGCAAAATTTGATCCCTGTGCCGCTCTACCTGGGCAGTTTGCAATTTTTAGAGCATTGTCTGAGTAAAAACAGCTGTTTACCTTGGATTCAGGACATCTCAACAGCCCTGATCAGGCACGGCAATAGTACGAGTGAAGCAATGAACTCGATGCTTTTTTGCACCTCTTGGCGAATAATTTAACTGACATAAGCGCAGGAGCTCTGTTTGAAATACAGTGGATACACTCAGCTGACTGGTTTTCGATAAGAAATTTTGTTTAAGTAAATCTGTTTATCCTGTCGACAAGCTCAGGACAAATGGAGCAAGACAAACAGAAAGATAGTTTGTTCAGGCAGGCATGAGAGTCACCCGCTCGCATTCACATAGAATTTTCATATCCATAACCATTTTTTACCTAATCTGGAATGTTCCTGGCGCTTGTGCAAGTTAAGGGAAATGGATATTAATCTGGTTATTGGTCGGAGCGATTGAGCACATAGTGGTTATTATTGGCGACGCATGGCATCGTTTGATATCTAAACTTTCTTGATACATTGTCCCAATCAGCGTCATGTTTCGTCTGTCTTTAGGCTTGCGGATTGTTCAAGGCACGTATTTAATTAACTCATCTGGTAATAGTATTTTCCAATAGCTAAAAAAGGCTCTATAATACACGGTTCTACGGAGCATACCGCTCCTCCTTGCTTTACCTTCTTTTTAAGACAGAGAGGGAAGGCTTAACCGAAAGGAAAAATAATGCGACATTATGAAATTGTCTTTTTAGTCCATCCTGACCAAAGCGCTCAGGTTCCAGCGATGATTGAACGTTACAAGTCAACCATCGAAGCCGCATCCGGCACCATTCACCGTTTGGAAGACTGGGGTCGCAGACATCTGGCTTATCCTATTAAAAAAATTCATAAAGCACATTATGTGCTGATGAATGTTGAGTGTGATCAGGCTTCATTGGAAGAGCTGGAAAGCGGCTTCCGTTTTAATGATGCTATTTTGCGCAGCATGACTTTATTGCAAAAAGCGGCCATCACTGAACCGTCAGCCATTGCCACTTCAACAGCAGAAGAAAATAAAGCAGCTGAATCCAGAGCTAAAGATGCGGCGGCCAGAGAAGCAGTAGTGGTGCCGGCAACAGGTGATATCGACGACGAAATTGATTTAGACGATGTTGATGTTGATTTTGATGCTGACGACATCATTCCTGAATAACACTTTTAACTTATTGGATTTAAGGAAATTATTATGGCACGTAACATCAGACGCAAAAAATTCTGCCGATTCAGCGCAGAAGGCGGAACACAGATCGATTATAAAGATCTGGATTTATTAAGTGATTATATTACTGAAACTGGCAAAATTGTTCCTAGCCGGATCACAGGAACCAGCGCCAA
>NQJI01000161.1 GCA_002256705.1 Methylococcaceae bacterium NSM2-1 | reverse complement strand
ATGCGTTGCCGTGTCCCACAGCACAGGGACTGTGACTCTCCCGCTGTAATCCGGTTTGGCGGCGGTGTAGAGTTGATGCAAATAGCTGCATCCGTTGGCATGATCAGGCAATGCCGGACTGAACGACCAACCCTGCTCAGACATAACCGGCTCGACAATCGAGACCGGAATCGCTGCTTCAAGCTTTTTTAATACCCTTACAATCAGCGTGCGGTGAGCCCAAGGGCATGCCAGCGACACATAGAGATGGTAACGACTGGATTCTGCCGGATAAGGGCTCGATCCGTCTGTTGTGACCCAGTTTCGGAAGGCGGATTGAGTGCGTACAAATTCTCCTCCCGTCAGCTCAGTGTTGTACCAACCTTCATGCCACTGGCCGTTATCCAGGTAACCGCTCATACCAGTTGACCATTTTTATAATCAGCTATTGCCTGCTCAATCTCATCCCGCGTATTCATCACGAAAGGCCCGTACTGAGCGATCGGCTCTCGTATCGGACGGGCAGCCAGCAACAGAAATGCCGTTGCCTGGTCTCCGGCCTGGATTTCGAGGTACTCGCCCATCGAAAGTATGCCTGCCGATTGGGCTTCCAGCGGAAGCCTATTTGCTACGGGACCAATCTCAAGCCGACCCTCGTAAGGATAAACAAAGGCATTGTGGTCTTTGATAATCAAATGCTTAAAATGTCCACCTACCGGGAGTCGAACATCAAGGAACAAGGGCTCGGTGCTTATCCCCTGAATCGGTCCGGCGAGGGTTTTGCCATCAATTTCAGCGATGCCTGCAATAATTTTAACTTCACCGCCGCCCGGCAGTTTCAGCCTGGGGATTTCCTCTGGCAGGATGTCCTGGTAACTGGCTGGTTTCATTTTCTCCTGCGCAGGCAGATTAATCCAAAGCTGAAAGCCTCGCATGCGGCCACTCTCCTGCTGAGGCATTTCAGAGTGAATAATGCCTCGCCCAGCCGTCATCCACTGTGCTCCACCGCTCCTCAAATCCCCATGGTTGCCGAGATGATCCTGGTGCAGCATGTGCCCATCCAACATATAAGTGACAGTCTCGAAGCCACGATGAGGATGATCAGGAAAGCCGGCGATGTAATCGTCAGCATTCGATGAAGAAAATTCATCCAGCATCAAAAATGGATCAAGGCGCAGTGCCTGGGTTTGTCCAAGGCTACGGCGCAGCTTGACGCCGCCGCCATCGGAAGTAGGGATGGATCGAATGACTTGTTGAAGTGTGCGTGTGTTCATGTCTTACTCCTTAGTTCTAGCAGACGGCAACAGGATGTCCTGTTGCCTTTGCCAAATGCTTTAGGGACCTAAATTTTAAAGTGGTTTCGTTAATCCAATGCTTATTCCTTGACGGCTTCAACCGGGATGGTAAGGGTGACATCATCACCCACGTTAGGTGCGTATTTGCCCATATTGAAGTCGGTACGTTTGACGACAGTGGTGGCGTTAGCGCCGCAAGCGTCTTTTTTAAGCATTGGGTGTGGCATGCACTGAAAGGATGTTATTGTCAGCGTCACCGGTTTGCTGATCCCTTTCAGCGTCAACGTGCCATCAACTGCCACCAGGTTCTCACCCTCAAATGTGAGTTTGTTTGAAATGAAGGTCGCTTTAGGATATTTGGCGGTATGCAGGAAATCTTCACCCTGAATGTGTTCGTTGAATAGCGGGTAGCCAGTATTCACAGAGGTGGTATCGATGGTGACTTCCACGGAACCTGTTTTCGCTTGGCGATCCAGCACGATTTTACCGGACGTCTTGTCGAAGCGGCTTAGTTGCGTCGAGTAACCAAAATGGCTGTAAGAAAAGCGCGGTAAAGTATGGGGGCCGTCGATAATATAGGTTTCCGGGACCGCCAGTGCGGTGCTTGAAAATGCTGCAATTAATGATAATAGCGTAATGCGTTTCATGGTAAAGCTCCTGGATCAGGTTGGTTTGATAAAAAATAAAACGTTAGTTTCCGGCATCAGCCAGAAGGTAAAGCTGGATCAAGATTTTGCGGTTTTCAGTGCGGCAAAGGTAAAGTGCGCATACTCTGTTATTCAAGCGGCTAGTTTTAAAAGCCGATCCTTGGCTGAGGCCAGTGCCTTATCCTTGGCATCATCGCCCATATTAAGCCCTTCCGCATAGATAAACTCGACATCGGTGATGCCGAGAAAATTGAGAAAATCACGCACATAAGTGGTTTGACTATCTAAGGCTGTTCCAGCATACAGACCGCCTCTAGCCGCAAAAATGTAGACTTTTTTGCCTGAAAGCAAGCCTTCAGGGCCGTTCTCGGTGTAACGAAAGGTCATCCCGGCGCGGGCTATCTGGTCAAAGTAGGCTTTCAGCGTGGAGGGAATGCCAAAGTTGTACATGGGCAAACCGATGACGATGACTTTTGACTGCTTAATCTCGTTGATCAGTGCATCCGATTCATCGACATAGACCTGCTGTTCAGGTGTCCTGGCGTCGGGCTGTGTGAAAAATGCCGAAACCCGTTGGGCATCCAGATGAGGTAACGGTTCATTTGCCAGATCACGAACCTTGATCTGCGCATCCGGGTTATTGGCACGCCACGTGGCGACAAACTCATTGGCTAGTTGGCTGGACTGGCCACCCGATGAGAAGATGCTTGAATTAAGTTGTAGGAGAGTAGTCATGGGTTTTTTCCTCAAATCGGTGAAAGTGGTGATATTTAACTTCTTATTCATAAGATAAAAAAGCATAATAATTGGGTAATATTAATCAATTTATTAGATAGGTTTTAATGAGCCCTCATATCACTCTGGAACAATGGCGATCTTTGATTGAAGTTGTGGACGCGGGCGGTTACGCGCAAGCAGCGGAAAAGCTTTGTAAAAGCCAATCTGCTGTCAGCTATGCCGTACAAAAAATAGAATCCCTGCTGGGCGTCAAAGCCTTTGAAATTCAAGGGCGCAGAGCCATCCTCACACCGACCGGACAAATGCTCTACCGGCGCGCACTTGCGCTGGTGGATGAAGCCAATGATTTAGAGCGTGCAGCGCATAAGCTTTCGGCCGGGTGGGAAGCGGTTATCACCATCGCCGCTGAAATCCTGTTTCCCTCTGAACGGCTATTGACCTGTCTTCAGCGCTTTGGTCAGGAAAGTCCCGGAACGCGAGTCGAATTGATTGAATCAGTATTAGGGGGAACCTCAGATGCGCTGCTCAGCGGGAATGTGGATTTGGCAATTTCGCCCCAATTACCCCCGGGTTTTTTGGGTAATGTCCTGATGCGAATACGTTTGCAGGCGGTAGCTCATGCCGATCACCCCCTTCATCATCTAGGCCGAGAGTTGAGTTATCGGGATTTGCGGCCATATCGCCATGTTGTGGTTCGGGATTCAGGAGCCAAGCGCGACCACCGCGCAGTATCTGTCGAGGTCGATCAGCGTTGGACAGTGAGTCAGGTTGCTACATCAATTCAGGCAGTCTGTATGGGATATGGCTTTGCCTGGTTACCCGAAGAGCATATTAGTGAGGAGTTGCAAACAGGGATGCTAAAGCCGTTACCCTTGAGGGAAGGCTATACACGCGAAGTACCTCTCTACCTGATTCTGGCAAATCCTGACTTTGCCGGGCCCGGGGTAAGACGGCTGGCGGATATTCTAACGGAGTCAGTAATCGCTAAAAACGGGAATAGGTATTGAAAGTGATAAATGGCTGCTACGGAAATAGTAACTGAATGACCGCTACTGGCCCTGCTTCTTAGCCACTTCCGTAACGTGGGCTCTCTGGAAACGTGCAATTTTTATTTCGTTCTCTAATGGTTGACGACTACCATCGCCGCCAGCAAGAGTGATAGCTCCATAGGTGTAGTGGCTTGCATTTGAAACCGGTTGTGCTCGCATTTTATGTTTTCAGGACGCCCACCTATACGGCAATGAACGGAACCTGTGTGTTGTCGAACGCTTTGAATGCTTTTTAAACCCACACGACGGTTAATAGTCAGCTATAGAAGCCAGCCAGCTACCTACCTTAGCAGACAAGACCATCTTGATAATGTTTACAGACATCCTTAACTTTGCTACACCAGCCATCGATTTTACCAGTATGCTTTCCGCTACCATCGCAGTGTGCGGCAATGACCGCCTTACGCAACCGCAACAGGGCGGCTTCCAGCGTCGCGATGTCTTCTGGGGAATAACCTGTAAATA
>NQJI01000160.1 GCA_002256705.1 Methylococcaceae bacterium NSM2-1 | reverse complement strand
ATTTGTCCGGCCCATTGATAGAGAACAGTTGCTAACAAATATTTATGAGGCGCTTAAGCCCGGTGGAATAGTCTTGTTGTCCGAGAAAATTCTAGTTAATGATCCGGTATTAAATCGCTTATACATAGATCATTACCTGCAATTTAAAATATCCCAAAGCGGTTATACGGACGTTGAAAATCAGCGTAAACGTGAAGCATTGGAAAATGTATTGATTCCTTATCGCCTGGATGAGAACTATGAATTATTGGAGAGAGCCGGATTTGCACGCATTGGTACGTATTTCCAGTGGTTCAATTTCGCTTGCATGATTGCGGTTAAGGTTTAATTTCACTACCACGCGTTTAAAGCGGGACAAAATATCCTGAGAGACCTGACAGGCTTATAAAACCTGTCAGGTTTCTTCGGTGTTAACTGCAAAGTCCTGAACTCAAGTTGCCTAGTCGGTTATTTCTGTCCATTGGCACTTTTCCTTTACCAGCGGCGCTGTGCTTCCGTTACCAATCCCTCTTGCAATTAAGGCCACAACTCTGTCGTCTTTTGTGTAACCGGTATGAGCCTCCAATGGATTCGCAATTTTACCCAGGCCAAATGCATCAATTACCTTAGCTATATTAATATTGACATTGGTTACGTTAATACACAGCCTGGAATCAAGGTATTTTTCGATAAAATCATGAGGAATAGCATAACTTAGCAAGTCATTCGGGTCATTAAAGGCAACAATCGACGTTTCCGCGAACATACGCGATGTGTACTTTGAACCATTCGATTGACAATAATCTGCTTGCTGCGCTGTAACTTCGGGGAGTTCTCGGCCCAATTGCAACATCGGCAACTGATTGGACAGCATAAAAAACTGAACATGCTTTTGCTGTAGCGCTTCTCTTTTTATCTTGTCTAAAGATCGTAAAGTCGTCTGTTTTTCCGGATGCTCCAGCAAAGAGGCCATACGCGTAATACCGTCAATAGTTATGCGACTTCCCAAGCTATGGGAGATAAAGACATATTCGTCCAGATTGATATTCCCAGCAACATTATCTGTAAAAGTACAGGTATGCCGCCCACCCCTAGGGATATCATCCCAGCTAATTTTGTTCATCCAGCAAAAAGCTTGCGCAAATGCCCTTAATATAAGCTCTCTGCTTTTACCGAGATAAATAATGGGATCCGGGCCGGTATCATTACTGAATTTCTTTAACATATCATTGACTTCCGCCCGCCGGTAAGAATACTCCCCGGAATTATCAAATGCCAATAAAGCTTTTTGATCGCGGGTAATTCCCGACCAGGTCAACTCATAAAACCATAATTCCTTGCTATTATTTTTGTTTTGTAGACGGGTAACCCGCAAATCGCCAAGTGGCTCATTAGAGGACATCAACTGTATATCCTTATAAAGACTGACTTTAGCTGTTACATCCAGCTCTTTTGCTAATTTTTCCAGAAATTCTGTGGAATATCCCGGTATACGATCACCCACACCATGAACCATCAATACTTTGGTTTTCCCCTTCGGTTTTGCCAATCCTGGCGCAATGCCTTTAAAAGATTTCCCCAGGACTTGGCAAACTCGCGTATCTTCGCCATCGGTTTTTTCCAGAACAGCTTCCGCCACACCTTTTCCGAAACTGGCACAACCGGATAAAACTATAGACAGGGATATAGGCAACATAAAGTTTTTCATAGTCAATTGGTGAGATCTCTGATCATAGTGATGCAAAATGTTTAAATAATACTTTGATAAAAAAAACCGGCATATACTCATCTCAAAATGGATTCAAGCATTGTTAATCAACAATACCTTATGATAGCGATATGATTAAACAAATTCTTTTCCTTTTCACGCTGACTGTGACATTTCTTTGCAGTGGATGTGCTGCTTCGGTCAATGGGGATTGTCCAATAGACAAAATTACATCGGCGAAAACAATCTATCTGGCAAGCCATGGCTGGCATGCCGGCATCGTTGTTAAAAGAGATGATATACCTGATGATGTCTGGCCAAATCATAAAAACTTTGCCGACGCCGAATATCTGGAAATCGGTTGGGGAGATAAGGATTTCTACCAAACGCCGAATCCTCACTTCGGAATTGCCCTTAAAGCAATCTTGTTGCCTACGCCAAGCGTCTTGCATATTGTTGCTTTCAATAATTCCGTAACGTCCTATTTTCCTCACAACAAGATCATTATGATCCGGCTGTCAGATGCAGGATTCAAACACCTGATCGGTTATATTGCGGCCAGTTTTGATAAAGATTTGTCTGGCAACACAGTATCTTTAGGCGCTGGCCTCTATGGCGTTAGTCAGTTTTACCGGTCTAGGGATACCTATCACTTGTTTAGAACCTGCAATGTCTGGACAGCAAGAGCATTACATGCAGCCGGTTGTCCAGTCAGACCGTTCCTTGCAATTACAGAGGATAACCTGATGTTACAGGCACAGTCATTTGGAAGTATTCTGCAGGAGGAAAGCCCATCAAATGAATGATGTTACCCATGCAATACCCGTTTCTTTATTATTCGATTATTTACGGTATAGAGCTAAAATCTTTCGATGCTGTTTTGTCCGAATTAAACCTTGCTTTTTATATTGATATTTTCGAACAAACAGCTTTGCAGATTGTCGATTATATTTATAAATCAGAGGCAATCAATAAAACTAAAGAAAATATTCAGATCTTGGCAATAATTATAATCTAGCGGGAGTGCCTTAGCCGCGATTGTCACATCTAAAGACCCTTCTACAGAAAGGATCTGAGTAATTACAAAATAATGGTCAATTATATCATTCGGCTGGTTCTTGAAAAGGTTACTTATTCTTAAGTTCCGGTATCAACAGCCCATTGTTACTCCATAAATCGGCAGGTTATGAACATGAAGAAAATAAAGCATCCTGTTTTCCGGTCCATTTCTATCGGACTCATTCTATCCTTATTTTGCGGCTATGTAATTGCCGAAGATGTTTTTCAGCGGCAACGTCAAGAATTAGTGGACATTATTAAGGCCGATGTAGAGATGACCAGCGCTTTCCTTGATCAGGAATCGCTTGATGAGCGTGTGCTCGATGCCATAGCCAAGGTGCCGAGACATGAATTTGTTCCAGATGATCAACGTCCTTACGCCTATGAAAACAGGCCTCTCTCTATAGGTTATGGACAGACAATTTCCCAGCCTTATATCGTCGCGATTATGACAGATCTGCTTAAGCCGAAAAAAACTGACCGGATTCTGGAAATTGGCACTGGTTCCGGGTATCAGGCAGCCATTCTCGCTGAACTTGTTGATAAGGTCTACACCATAGAAATTGTTAAAGAGTTGGGTGAAATGGCCATAGATCACCTTAAAAAAAGCGCTTACAACACTGTTCATACCCGAATCGGTGATGGCTATTATGGCTGGGAATCAGAGGCGCCCTTTGACGGTATTATTGTAACAGCGGTTGCGAGCCACATACCGCCTCCGTTAATAAAGCAGCTAAAGCCCGGAGGACGTATGGTCATACCGGTGGGCGGTCAGTTTATGATGCAGTATCTGATTTTAGTGACTAAAGATGTTGACAATAAAATAACAACTCGACAAATTCTACCGGTAAGGTTTGTCCCACTCACCGGCAAGCATTAAAAAATGACAACAAAACCAAGCCTCTCGTATTTGCTTGTAATCGCCGTTATCTCGGCGTCTGCTCTAGCTTATGAAGTTTTGTTGATGCGCTTGTTTTCGATCATCCAGTGGCACCATTTCGCCTATATGATTATCAGCTTGGCGTTGCTCGGATATGGTGTCAGCGGGGTTTTTCTGGCAATGAACCGCGACCGGTTAGCGCGTAGCTTTCCTACAGTGATAATCGTTAACCTTTTATTATTCAGCGTTTCAGCCCCTGCCTGTTTTCTGTTGGCGCAGCAGATACCGTTTAATCCCGCTGAAATCCTTTGGGCACCCGTACAATTAACGTATTTATGCAGTATCTATCTGTTACTGACTCTTCCCTTCTTTTTTGCAGCCAATATTATTGGTTTGTCTTTTTATCAATATCAGGAGCAAGTGTCCTCTATTTATGCGGCCGACCTGTTTGGAGCAGGGCTGGGCAGTGTGGGTGTCATTTTGCTACTGTTTATCGTGTTTCCGGAAAAAATATTAATTGTGTTGTTTTTAATGGGTATAGTCGCAACCCTCACAGTGTCGCGTTTTGCCTTTCGTGG
>NQJI01000159.1 GCA_002256705.1 Methylococcaceae bacterium NSM2-1 | reverse complement strand
TTGCTCAAGCGGATTGGCGCTGGTAACAGGTGTTGCCACTGGCAGAGGAATGTCAACGGTTTTTTTCTGCGGCGGATAACAGACACCTCTATCGGCACAGCCTTGATATTGCACCAGCAGTTGTATTGAAGAGGCTTCGTTTGCAGCTTCCAGGGAGACAGGTATTCGCAGATTGTTATGGTAAATAACAACGTCGCCAAAATTTTCATCGTGCTTTGTATCACCTGCCGGAAAAACAGGGGTCACTGCGTGGATTTGTTTGGTTTTGGATTTGAACTCCATTTTATTGCGATAAAGGTAATAACCTTCGGCAATATCCCAGGAAATTTCAAGCTGATCGGACGATAGTGCTTTTGCAGAAATCTTAAAAGCCTGTTCGGGCGGCAACAGCTCTTCATTAGCCAGTGCAACAGTCGAATCAGTAATCAGTGACACAAAACAGAGAAAAATTATTTTTAAGAATGGCATGAATTGATCCAATGCAGGTATTCAGGTAAACCGCTCTCAATAGGGACGGCAATTATTTCAGGAAGTTCGTAAGGATGGTGCTTTTTTATTGTTTTTTCAATCGCCTGATAAAAGGTTTTATTCGCTTTAATCAGTAATAAATGCTCCTGGGCCGATTCTATTTGTTCGTGCCAAAGATAAACTGAAGAAATGCCCGGCAAAATGTTTACACAAGCGGCTAACTTGTCGTTTACAAGTAAGTGGGCAATTTTTTCCGCGGTGTCTTTATCAGGACAAGTGCAAAGAATGATTTGATAGCGAGTTGGCATTTTTTTGGATAGTAATACGGGAGTGTGGATATTATCCTAGAAATTAAACTCGAATGCCTTTATATTGTAAGCATGAGGTTAAAGATGCAAGGCGTAAAGCGCATATAACAATTTTTTTAGGCGATACCCCAGAATGAATATATCCGAATTGCGCAGGATTATTGTTCATTTTCAAGGCGCAAAAATGGGCGCATAGCGAGCTATGGAACCATTTTTACAACGCAGAAAATGGACAAAAAGACCAGCAGGTCGTATATATTCTTCGCAGGGAATCGACTTAACCTTCCCTATCGTGAAATAAGAGTGTGTAGATGAAAATTTTTCAAATGTTATTTCTGGTTGTTTTGATTATTCCTTTTGCAGAAATTTATTTGCTGCTGCAAGTGGGTAGTATAATCGGCGCCTTGCCGACTATTTTTTTAGTGGTGTTTACAGCTGCGTTGGGTGCGTGGTTGTTGAGGCAACAAGGCTTTGCTACCTTTCGGCGGTTTCAGGAGAATCTGGCGCAAGGAATGATTCCTGCTTATGAAATGATTGAAGGCCCCATTATTCTGCTGGGCGGCCTGTTATTGTTAACACCCGGTTTTATTACAGACATACTGGGCTTTGCTTGTTTAATTCCGCCATTACGCAAAAAAATAGCTCAATATGTGATTGAACATCATCTTATTCAGGCTGGAGGATCTTTTCAGCAAGAAAGAGCCGCTGAAAAAAACGTATTGGAAGGCGAGTTTCGCAAAGAGGAGTAAGGCGCAAGACAAAAGAGGTGTATGCTTTTGAGCCTTGCACCTTTGTGATTTAGTCGTTTTCTTCAGGCTTGTCGCTCATTTCAGCGCTGTCACCCGTTTCAGAGCCGTGGCCAGCACAGCAGGTGTTTTTGCCAAGCCCTGCGTAAACCGGACAAAAACCTGAAAATCCGGTTGCAACAAGAACCATACCAATCACCAATAATGCAATCGAGGCAGTGAAAATCGAAAGAGCAATTAACGCCGCGCCGCCGTATAGGCGGTATTTTTTTTCTTTCTCGCCCACATTGTGTTCAAACTTAATCATACGTTTATAATCAAAACTCATCTTATTATCCTTCTGTGTCATTGTTATTATTCTAGCAAAGCAATGATTCAGTTCATCATTACAGAACCCAAAGCAATATACACATCTTAAAATAATGTGCAAGCGATAACACATGGATATTACAAAAATTATAGGTCCTCTTAATGACGCCCAGCGTCAGGCCGTTACCGCACCCTCTCAGGCCATGCTGGTGTTGGCGGGCGCCGGCAGCGGCAAAACCCGCGTATTGGTGCATCGCATCGCCTGGCAGATTCAGGTAGAAGGTGAGTCAGCGCACAGCATTCTGGCGGTAACCTTTACCAATAAAGCAGCGAAGGAAATGCGCGGAAGAATTGAGGACTTGCTCAAGGTATCTGCCCAAACTCTATGGATAGGCACTTTTCACGGGATAGCGCATCGCCTGTTAAGACGGCACGCAAAAGAGGCAAAATTACCGGAGACTTTTCAGGTCATGGATTCCGGTGACCAGTTAAGAGTTATCAAGCGTTTGTTAAATACACTTAATTTTGATGATTCCAAGTGGCCGCCACGGGAAGTGCAATGGTATATCAATGCACAGAAAGATGAAGGTATCAGGGCGAGGCACATGGTCGAGGCAGCAGATATCCATCAACGGCAAATGCTAAGAATATATCGGGCCTACGAGGAGCTTTGTGATCGTTCCGGTTTGGTGGATTTTGCCGAGTTGCTGCTGCGGGCGCATGAATTATTACGCGATAACCCGGCTGTGCTTGATTTTTACCAGCAGCGTTTCAGACAGGTTCATGTTGATGAGTTTCAGGATACCAATACCATTCAATATGCCTGGTTGCGGCTATTGACGGACGGCAAGGATAACCTGTTTGTGGTAGGTGATGACGATCAGTCCATTTATGGCTGGCGTGGCGCGAAAATTGAGAATATCTACAGCTTTCAAAAACACTACCCGAACCATCAAGTCATAAAACTGGAACAGAATTACCGGTCCACAGGCACTATTCTTAAGGCGGCTAACAAGATTATTGCCAATAATGCCGGACGCATGGGCAAAGAGCTATGGACCGATGCGGGTGAAGGCGACAAGATTTCATTGTACGCCGCTTTTAATGAGCAGGATGAAGCCTATTTTGTGGTCGAGCGTATCAGAGCCTGGGTCAATGAGGGCGGGCTGCGTAGTGATGCCGCCATTTTATATCGCTCCAATGCCCAGTCGCGCCAGTTTGAAGAAAAATTGATGGCCACGGGTACGCCTTACCGCGTTTATGGCGGGTTGCGTTTTTTTGATCGGGCAGAAATTAAAAATGCGCTGGCTTATTTACGGCTCATGTCCAATCGTCATGATGATGCTTCATTTGAGCGCGTTATTAACACGCCAACCCGTGGCATTGGCGCTAAAGCTATAGACGATATACGCTGCATAGCCCGTGATCAAAGCATATCATTATGGGCAGCCGCTATCGTGTTGATTAATCAGCGTACCATGACGGCACGCGCGGCGAATGCGCTGACAGGTTTTTTGGAGCTGATTAAAAACCTGGATAAACAGGCAGAAGGATTGGCACTTTATGAAAAGGTTAGGCTGGTGGTCGAAAAATGCGGACTGGTTGAACTGTATCAAAAAGAAAAAATGGATAAAGGCGAGGAAAAAATAGAAAACCTGGAAGAATTGGTCAACGCGGCACGACTTTTTGATTTTGATCAGGAAAATGAAGAAAACTTGGGCGAGCTGGATATGTTTCTGGCCCATGCAGCACTGGAGTCGGGAGATAGTCAGGCTGATGATTTTGAAGACTGCGTGCAGCTGATGACTCTGCATTCAGCGAAAGGCCTGGAGTTCAAACTGGTGTTTCTGGTTGGTATGGAAGAGGGCTTGTTTCCGTCACAGCAGTCTGTTGATGATGTTGCGCGTTTGGAAGAGGAACGCAGACTCTGTTATGTCGGTATGACCCGGGCCATGAAGCAACTCTATTTAACCTATGCGGAATCCAGACGTTTATACGGACGTGAAAGTTATCCCAGGCCGTCGCGATTCCTGCGCGAGATTCCCGCCGAATTTTTACAGGAAGTGAGGATGCGCGCCACTGTCAGCCGTCCGGTTACTGCCGTACAAGCAAAAGCGGCATCCCTACAGGCGACGGGAAGCTATAAGCTGGGGCAAAGAGTCGGTCATGCCAAATTTGGCGAAGGTGTGGTCTTGCAAATGGAGGGATCTGGCGCTCAGGAAAGAGTGCAGATTAACTTTAAACAAGTCGGCGTTAAATGGCTGATGCTGGCTTATGCCAAGCTTGAGGTATTGCAGGGGTAGTGAAAGAATTAGTGAATACGAGATAAAAAGCAATATTCACCACGAAGATCACGAAGGACACGAAGAAAATCA
>NQJI01000158.1 GCA_002256705.1 Methylococcaceae bacterium NSM2-1 | reverse complement strand
TAAGGTTAAAAAAGGTGAAGTATTAGCTCAGCTGAACAGTCCTGATCTGCTGACATTGCAGCGTGAATATCTTAAAGCAGGCAGCGTGCTGCAATTAGCTTCGAATACTTATCAACGGGATAAAAAACTGATGGAAGAAGGCGTAATTGCCGATCGACGCTGGCAGGAAACGCGTAACAAATATCAATCCTATGCCTCTGAAGCTAATGAACACAGACAACTTCTGGAAATCGCAGGAATGACGGCTACTGATATTGAGCGACTTGACAAGACACACCGGTTAAGCAGTCAGCTAAATGTACATTCTCCTATTTCAGGTGTAGTGATGGAGCGGATGGCAGTTGCTGGAACGCGTATCGATATATTGGCGCCGATATATAGCATTGCAAATCTGGATGAACTTTGGCTGGAGATTAATATTCCTCATGAACGCATAGGCAGCATTAAAGTGGGTGATCAGGTTCTGATTGAAAATACCCCAATCAGCGCGGAAATCACATTATTAGGGCAAAGTGTCAATCCGGAAAATCAGACGCTTCTGGCGCGAGCGACAATAAAGGGTAAACAATCTGCAGTACGTGCCGGGCAAACCATTAATACCCAGATTATTCAATCCAGTGAAAACGCTGCATTTAAAGTACCCAATGCCGCCATTGCCCAAAACGAAGGAAAATCTTTTATTTTCATCCGTAATCAGGACGGATTTAAAGTCACGCCAATAAAAGTCATAGGAAAACAGGGTGAGGAGTCGATTATTAGCGGAGATTTTACCGGCAATGAAGACATCGCCATCAAAGGCGCTGTTGCGCTGAAAGCCAACTGGTTGGGATTGGGGAGTGCTGAATAATGGCTAACCTGATTCGCTTTGCGCTGAGTCAGCGGCTACTGATGATGATATTGGTATTGCTGCTGGCTGGCGGCGGCTATTATGCATTTAAAAACATTCCTATTGATGCCTTTCCCGAGGTTTCGCCAACTCAGGTAAAGATTATCGTTAAAGCGCCCGGCATGACTCCTGAAGAGGTTGAAGCCAGAATCACCGCACCCATAGAAATTGAGTTGCTGGGCATTCCGCACCAAACCATGCTGCGTTCTATTGCCAAATACGCATTAACCGACATTACCGTTGATTTTGAAGAAGGCACGGATATTTTCTGGGCGCGTCAGCAGATTGCCGAACGCTTGAATACGATGTGGGGCAACTTGCCGGCGGGCGTCGAAGGCGGTATTGCACCCATGACGACGCCTTTAGGCGAGATGTTCATGTTTACCGTGGAAGGCGGCGGTTTAAGTCTGATGGAACGCCGCAATTTGCTGGACTGGGTCATCCGTCCGGCGTTGCGGACTGTTTCGGGCGTCGCTGATGTTAATTCACTGGGCGGTGTGGTCAGAAGCTTTGAGGTTATTCCAGACAATATGCGGCTGTCCGCCAGAGGCATCAGCATGGATAAACTGGTGCAAGCGTTGCAAAACAACAACCGTAATGACGGGGCAGGGCGTATGACCGACGGTGAAGAAGCCTTGATTGTCAGGGCTGAAGGCCGAATCAAAACCCTGGCTGATGTCAGTATCATCGTAGTGGATAATAAAAACGGTATTCCCATCACCGTAGGCGACGTCGCGGAAGTCAAAATCGGTGCCCTGACGCGCTATGGTGCGGTGAGTAAAAACGGCGAAGGCGAAGCCGTGACCGGACTGGTGTTGAGTTTGCGCGGCGCTAATGCCAGACAAACGATTGCCGGAATTGAGAAAAAATTGGCTGAAATCAGCCCGGGTTTTCCTGAAGGCGTTGAAGCCAAAGTCTTTTACAATCGCGGCAACCTGGTTGACAAGGCGGTAGACACGGTTTTACATGCCTTACTGGAAGCGATAGCGTTAGTTGTAGTTTTGCTGATTTTATTTCTGGGTAATTTGCGCGCCGCTTTGGTTGTTGCCCTGGCCTTGCCACTGGCGGCCTTATTCACCTTTATATTGATGAACTACATGGGCATGTCGGCAAACCTGATGAGTTTGGGCGGTTTGGCGATTGCCATCGGTATGCTGGTGGATGCGGCAGTAGTGGTCGTTGAAAATCTCATCACGCATCTGGCACACGTAGAAAAAGCCGAACGCTTGCCGCGTCTGCATGTTATTTACCGGGCAACTCGCGAAGTTGCAGGCCCGGTCACTTCAGGCATTTTAATTATTATTATTGTTTTCTTACCGTTGCTGACGTTGCAAGGACTGGAAGGCAAACTGTTTACTCCGGTGGCATTAACCATAGTGTTTGCGCTCAGTGGTTCGCTGGTATTGTCGCTCACCGTGATCCCTGTTATCGCATCCTATTTGCTGAAAGAAGTGTCCCATGAAGAACCCTGGTTACCCAGGCAATTACAAAAGCTCTATCAGCCTGCTTTATTGTGGTGTTTGGGCAATAGTAAAAAAGTATTTATAGCAGCGGGCGCTTTATTGGCAATAACTGTAGTGGTATTTACCCAGATAGGCAGCACCTTTATGCCGACCATGGATGAAGGTGACATTATCGTCCAACTGGAAAAGTTACCCTCGATTACGCTGGAGCAATCGGTAGCGCTGGATGGTCAAGTCCAGAAGAATCTGCGCAAAAATATTCCCGAAATTGAGACCATTGTTTCCCGGGTGGGCTCTGATGAACTGGGTCTTGATCCTATGGGCTTGAATGAAACCGATACGTTTTTGGTGCTAAAACCCAAAGACCAATGGCGTATGCATAGCAAAGAAGCGTTGATCGAAGAGATACGCAAAGTCATGGCGCAAACTCCCGGCATTGCTTTTGGCTTTACCCAGCCGATTGAGATGCGGGTTTCAGAAATGCTTACGGGTACGCGCGGCGATGTGGCGGTTAAATTATTCGGAACCGATCTTGCCGTTTTAAATGAAAAAGCCAATGAAATAGCTGAAATATTGAAACACATCAATGGCTCCAGTGATGTGTTTGCCAAACAAAATAGCGGTATGCAGTTTTTACAAGTAACGATAGATAAATTGGCAGCCGGGCGTCTGGGTCTGGATAGCGACAGCATTGAAACCTTGCTACGCGCCCAGATTGAAGGTTTAAACTTAGGGATTGTTCAGGAAGGCATTAAACGCACTCCGATAATTTTGCGTGGCAGCAGTAATACCGCTAATTTTGATAATCTGCAAATAACCCTGCCCAATGGCGGACATGTGCCGGTAACGGCCATTGCCAAGATCGAAAAAGTTGAGGGCGTGGTTTCAATTGGCAGAGAACGGGGACAGCGCTTTGTAGTGATTCGCAGCAATGTACAAGATCGTGATTTGGTAGGCTTTGTCGATGAAGCTCGCAAAGCCGTTGCCGAAAAAGTCAAATTGCCAACAGGCTACACCGTTGAATTTGGCGGCCAGTTTGAAAATCAACAACGTGCGGCCGCGACATTGTCACTGGTCGTGCCGATCTCATTAGGCTTGATCTTTTTGCTGCTGTTTTCAACCTTTGGTTCAGTGCGTCAGGCAGTGCTTGTATTATCGAACATTCCGCTGGCCATGGTCGGTGGTGTTTTTGCGCTGTGGGTTTCGGGCGAATATTTATCCGTGCCTGCTTCGGTCGGTTTTATTGCCTTACTGGGGATCGCAGTACTCAATGGTGTGGTAATGGTCAGTTATTTTAATCAGCTCAAGGCAACCGGTATGGAGTTGGTTAAAGTGGTGACGCTGGGTTCATCGCGGCGATTAAGACCCGTATTAATGACTGCAAGTATCGCCGCCTTTGGTTTGATTCCGTTGTTGTTTGCAACCGGTCCCGGCTCTGAAATTCAGCGACCCTTGGCCATAGTCGTGATTGGCGGCCTGGTTTCTTCTACCTTTTTAACCTTATTTTTATTACCGATTCTGTTTAAATTATTCGGTTTACCCAAGGAGATTGAGCAATGAGCTGCAAAGAGTATCTGGTTACACTCAACATTCCGCCCAGTCTTGAAGAAATGATGGTCGACAGTCTGCTGATGCTGGAAGCAGAGCATGGCTTCAGCAGTTTTCCGGTCAACGCTCATCATTATGATAACAAAGGCTTATCGCTGGCTGAGCAAGTGACGGGCCGGCAGAAACGAATCCGCTTCCAGATGTATGTGCCGGTAGAAAAGTTACCGGCATTATTGGAGCAATTACGCCAGGAGTTTTCCGGTTCGGGTATTCAATACTGGGTTTTACCTGTGATTGAAAATGGGGTTATCTAAA
>NQJI01000157.1 GCA_002256705.1 Methylococcaceae bacterium NSM2-1 | reverse complement strand
ACTCTTGGTGGTAAAAATTTTTTGATCCCTTATTTGTAACAAAGTAGATACCTCCTGTAGCTATAAGATTTCTAAAGATCGCTGATTTTATCAGGGTAAATTTGAACAAAGATGGTACGTGGCCCATTCATTTTTTTGACCACGATATCGAATTGATTGAATTCGATTTTCTGACCTTCTATGGGAATATCCTGGAGCTTTGACATGATGAGGCCGCCGATTGAGACTTCATCTTCCAAATCGAGTTCTTCGTTCTCGACGTCGATTCCCAGAATCCGTTCCAGTGAAAATATCGGCAGGCTACCCTTGACTATCAGTGTACCGTCATCGAGTCGGGTCCAGTCATTATTGGTTTGACGGAACTCATCGCGTATTTCACCGACCATCGCACTTAACAAATTATCCAGCGTAATAAAGCCTTGCGGCTTTTGCCCTTTTTGTCCAATGACAGCAAAATGTGCTACCCCCATACGGAAATGACGGAATAATTCCAGTGCGGATGTATCCGGTGAAATATATTGGATTGGTCGCAGATATTTATGCAAATCTTCAATTGTCTTACCTTCCTGCTGAGCAAAAAACAAATCTTTCAAATGAATCACCCCCAGCACGTCAATATCGTTAGTGTCAAAATAAGGATAACGGCTAAACCGTTTGTCATAGACAGTTTTCAGGTTTGCCTGTAATGATTTGGAGCGATGTAATGCGACAATTTCGTGGATCGGACGCATCAGGTCGGAGACTTCCAGTTCGCTGAAATCGAGCGTTTTTGCCAGAATATTCCATTCATCGCGAGTAAACCGATCATCAGGATAGTTTCCGCGCAAAATAAGTTTAAGTTCGTCGGCCGAGTAATGCGCATCGTGACCATGGACATTACCCAAACAAAACAGGCGCAGTACCAGATTGGCACTGGAGTTGAGCAACCAGATAGCTGGATACATCAGCCAATAAAAACCATAGAGGGGTGCGGCGCTCCATAACCCAATCTGTTCAGGATTACGGATCGCCATTGATTTTGGTGCAAGTTCACCGACTACGATATGCAAAAAAGAAATGATGGTAAAAGCGCAAGCGAATGAGATGCCGTGTATCAGTTCCGGTGATGTGACTCCAAGCCTGCCGAACACGGGTTCCAGCAGGCTGGCAAATGCGGGTTCCCCGACCCAGCCCAGGCCCAGAGAAGCAAGCGTAATACCCAACTGGCAGGCTGATAAATAGGCGTCGAGTTTTGAATGCACTTTCGCAAGAATGAGTCCACGCCAACCACGTGTCTTGGCAATTTCGCGAATGCGCGTCTGCCGCAACTTAACGAGACCAAATTCAGCCGCCACAAAAAAACCATTGAGCGCAACCAGCAATAAAGCGACAATGATCAGGAAAAGATTATTCATATTTTAGGACTATTTTCAGTAACAATTCGGTTATTCGCGCTCGTTTTTGGAGTGGGCTCAACATAGGGTTCTCTCACGATGGTGGATTTATTCTTACCAATGTCTTGGGCTATCTCACCAGGGGAAGTTTTTAATACATTTAGTAGATATGTTATCCTTTTTCTCGGGTTAGCCGGTTAAAAGTTTTGATGGAAATCCCTTTTTTGTTTTAGCAGACGTAAATTTATACCATCTAACTTTTTTAAGGGGCGTTGCAAATATTATATGAATTCAACTCTTATGAGATTCAAGCAGCGTCCATTTTCCACGAGCTCAAGCCATGACCAAGCGAGAAAAGATTCATAAAGACCGGCTTTCCACGCCACCGTGGCATCTGCTGGAACCTTGGCAGACGACCGCGTGGCTCAAGGTTGATCCTGAAAAGGGATTAAGCCGCGAGGAAGTGGAAGATCGACTCACGGCCCATGGCCCGAATGCCATCCTGGAACAGCGACGGCGGGGGCCCATTCGGATGTTTTTCGGGCAATTCGCCGATTTCATGATCATCGTGCTGATCCTGGCTGGCATCGTGTCGGGTTTAATCGGCGATTTGACGGATACAATCGCCATCGTGGTGATCGTCGTATTGAATGCCATCATTGGTTTTGTCCAGGAGTATCGTGCGGAACGGGCAGTGGCCGCGCTCAAGCGTTTGTCAAGCCCCACCGCCCAAGTGTTGAGGGATGGGGAAATCCAAACCATAGCGGCGCAGGAGCTGGTCCCCGGTGATCTGGTCATGCTCGAGGCCGGCAATATCGTCCCGGCCGATCTGAAGCTGTTGGATGTGGCGCGGCTCAAGGTGGAGGAAGCCGCGCTGACCGGGGAATCCTTACCGGTCGAAAAAACGGGCGCTTTAATCCGGGAGTTGGAATCGCCGCTCGGAGATCGACGCAACATGGCTTACAAGGGAACCATCGCGACCTATGGGCACGGGGTCGGGGTGGTCATCGCCACGGGGATGGACACTGAACTCGGTAAAATCGCCGAGCTCCTGCGTCAGGAAAAAGAAACCAAAACTCCGCTGCAACAACGCCTAACGAAGTTTGGTAAGCGCCTTGCCCTTTTGGTTTTGGCCATCTGCGCCATCCTTTTCGTGGTAGGTGTGCTGCGTGGTGAACCGCCCGTGTTGATGTTTCTGACTGCCATCAGCCTGGCCGTGGCAGCCATTCCCGAGGCACTGCCCGCAGTGGCCACGGTGTCCCTGGCTTTGGGCGCACGCAGGATGGTCAAGCAGAACGCCCTGATCCGGCGCCTGCCCGCCGTGGAAACCCTGGGCTCGGTGACCTTTATCTGTTCGGACAAGACAGGCACATTGACGCAGAACCGCATGCACGCCGAAGCATTCTATGTCGAAGGCGCCTTAAAGCAAGGCATCGCCGCTGACTTTCCGCCTAGGCTGTTGCGTGCACTCGCCCTGAATAATGATGCCCGCCGTGACCAGAACGGCCAATTGCTGGGCGATCCCACCGAGATCGCCTTGTACGAGGCAGCCGTAAGCGTAGGCTACGAAGGTGCTGTGCTTGCCAAAGAAGCCCCGCGCCTGGATGAAATCCCTTTCGACTCTGAGCGCAAGCTCATGACCACTCTTCATCAGGAAAGTAGCGAGTTCATCGCTTATGCCAAAGGTGCCCCAGAGAATCTGTTGCCGCGCTGCGTCAGTCTATGGGCCGGCGACTGCCAGCAACCCTTGCAAAGCGAAAAGATACTGGCAGTCGCCGACCAAATGGCCGCGGATGGTCTGCGAGTACTGGCTCTGGCCTACCGCCATTTCCCTGAGCGCCCGCAAACGCTGACCGCCGACGCGATCGAAAGCGAACTGTGCTTTCTGGGCCTGGTCGGGCTCATGGACCCGCCCAGGCCCGAGGCCAGGGAGGCGGTGGAGCTTTGCAAGACCGCCGGAATTACGGTGGTGATGATCACCGGCGATCACCCTGCGACCGCCCGGGCCATCGCCATGCGGCTCGGCATTGCCGAAGACGGCAGCAAGGTGCTGACGGGGCCGGAACTGGCACGCATGAGCCTCGAGGAGTTCGAAAAACAGGTCGAGGATGTTCGCGTTTACGCCCGCGTGGCACCGGAGCAGAAGATCAAGATCGTCAAGGCGCTTCAGGACATGGGGGAATTCGTGGCGATGACCGGGGATGGCGTCAACGATGCGCCAGCGCTCAGTTCCGCCAATATCGGCATCGCCATGGGGAAAATCGGCACGGACGTGGCGAGGGAAGCGTCACACATGGTATTGCTGGATGATAATTTCGCCACTATCGTGACGGCGGTGCGCGAGGGGCGGCGGATTTTCGACAACATCCGCAAATTCATTAAATACGCCATGACTTGTAATTCGGCGGAGATATGGACGTTGTTTCTGGCGCCCTTTCTGGGATTGCCGTTCCCTTTGCTGCCCATTCATATCCTCTGGATCAATCTTGTTACCGATGGCCTGCCCGGTCTGGCCCTGGCCGTCGAACCTGAAGAGCGGGGCATCATGCAACGTCCCCCTCGCCCGCCCCAGGAAAGCATTTTTGCCCAGGGCATGTGGCAGCATATCTTGTGGATCGGCCTCCTGATGGGGGGCGTCTCATTGTTCTCCCAGGGCTGGGCTTATTTTACGGGTTCCGCCCACTGGCAGAGCATGGTGTTCACAGTACTGTCCTTGTCACAGATGGGGCACGTCTTGGCGATCCGGTCGGAACGACAGTCGTTCTTCAGTCAGGGACTCTTTTCCAATAAGCCGCTCCTGGGGGCAGTGCTTTTGACCATAGGCTTGCAGATGGCTGTTCTTTATGTGCCGGTCTTGCAGCCCATCTTCAAGACCGA
>NQJI01000156.1 GCA_002256705.1 Methylococcaceae bacterium NSM2-1 | reverse complement strand
TACCCGACATCAATACTGGCCTGGACTTGCGCCAAATGGGCGATATGTCCAAGACGGACAGCAGCCTTTCAGCAGGCACCGGAATTTGTTTCGGGAACATTAAAAAAATGCCTTCAATACCAGCGATATAACGCCAGCCAATAATAAGCCAAGCATCCATCTGTTTAGCTTTAATTCACCATCAATACGCTCAAACCGAACATTCATGTCTGCCTTAATTTCGTTTTTGGCTTCGATTAGGTCATGTTTAGTGACAAGCCCATCCTGAGCTTCGGCAATCACACGGACAACCGCCTCGGCTTGTTCTTGTGAAATTCCGGCGGTTTTAAGTTTGTCTACCAAACTCAAGTGTGTCAAAGGTAATAGTGGCCATAGTCGATCTCTCCTGTAATTTTAGGACAGTTTAACAGATATTTAACTTTCTCAGTTTTGTTGGGTTCAGCTTACAGGAATTTTCCCATAACCATGATAATCTTTGACAAAAAGACGGGGACAGGTTTTACAATCACGCGTCTGGCCTGATTTCGCATCATTTACATGATTGAATAGTATTGATAGTTGAAGGATCTGATACAGTGCTAATTTATGTAGTCCGGACTCATATCCGTTAGAATGTGAACTTTTCAGTAAAATGATTGTTTACTGGAGAGAGTAAGCAACCGGTATGTTCTTAAGGCTTATTCCAGGTAATCGGGATAAAAAACGTTAAGTATTTCAGGTTTGACGTATTCGTACTATGGATTTAATAACTAACTAACATCATGTCAGAACAAAAAAGCAATATAAACACCACTCAATCCCTATTAATCAAGTTAAAAAATTTTATTAACCAGGAAATTATTGGTCAGGACGTCCTTGTTGAAAGGATGCTTATAGGTTTATTGGCCGATGGACACATTCTGGTTGAAGGCGCGCCGGGTCTAGCCAAAACCAGAGCAATTAATGTTTTAAGCAAAGGTATCCACGGCGATTTTCATCGAGTTCAGTTCACGCCCGATTTATTACCCGCTGATTTAACGGGGACTGAAATTTATCGTCCCCAGCAGGGTACTTTTGAATTTCAAAAAGGACCTTTATTTCATAATCTGATATTGGCTGATGAAATCAATCGTTCACCCGCGAAGGTTCAGGCGGCATTATTGGAAGCAATGGCAGAGCGACAAATAACAGTCGGTCAGGCGACTTATCCCTTACCAAAATTGTTTATGGTAATGGCAACGCAAAACCCTATCGAACAGGAAGGAACCTATCCTTTACCTGAAGCGCAACTGGATCGTTTTTTACTGCATGTGAAAGTGGATTATCCTAAAGCCGAGCATGAAAAAAGCATTCTGCATCTGGCCAGATCTGAAGCGCGTTCGGAATCGTTGAAAATCAGTGATAAATTTGAACCGATTAGTCAAAGCACCTTGTTCGATGCACGTAATGAAGTGCTGGATATTTACATGGCGGAAAGTCTTGAAGATTATTTGTTGCAAATCATACTGGCAACACGTAACCCGGCAGCGTATGGACAAGACCTGGCTTCTTGGCTGCAATATGGCGCAAGTCCCAGAGCCAGCATTGCACTGGATCGTTGTTCCAGAGCCAAGGCCTGGTTGGCGAAACGGGATTTTGTCGGCCCTGAAGATATTCAGGATATGGCCTTTGACGTCTTGCGGCATCGCCTGATTCTGTCTTATGAAGCCGAGGCGGAAGGCATCACCACTGATCATTTTATTAAAGAACTTATTTCCAGAGTTGCCGTACCTTGATGTTGTTCAGTAAAGCAGCCGATCAAGCTAATGAGCTGATTTCGGTATCATTAAAAACGCTGATTGATTTGGCAAAGCCCGCTAGCAGTTTAAATTTGCATCACACTCAATTTCGTTCGCGGCAAAGCGGCGGTTACGTGTCCCGTTTTAAAGGTCGAGGTATGGAGTTTGATGAAGCCCGTTTATATCAACCAGGCGATGATATTCGCAGTATCGACTGGCGAGTTACGGCGCGTACCGGAAAAACCCATACCAAGGTGTTCAGGGAGGAGCGCGAAAGACCGGTATTTGTTTCTGTGGATAACCGTCTTGCCATGCACTTTGCTACCCGCGGTGTATTTAAATCGGTATTGGCGGCAAAACTTGGCGGATTATTGGCATGGGCAGCCGAGTATCATGGTGACAGGATAGGCGGACAGCTATTTTCCGAGCATGAGTGCCGTGAATTAAAGCCGCAAAATGGCAGGCATGCGGTATTGCGATTTTTAAATGCCCTGGTTAAACCTCAGAATCCGCTAGACAAGGAGTTTACTCTGGATCAGGTATTGGCAAGACTTAACCAACATGCGCGCCCGGGTAGTCTGGTTTATATCATCAGTGATTTTCGCGGTATCAATGATCAGGCTGAAACACATATCGCAAAGCTATCCGAGCATTGTGAAGTAGTCTTGATTTTTATTTACGATCCGCTGGAAAGCAGTTTACCCGCCAAAGGTCGCTATCGTTTTACCGATGATGAACGCGATGTAGTCATTGATAGCAGCGATCAACAGCGACTATTAAGTTATCAACAGCGATTTATTCAGCGGCAACAGCGACTGGAATTATTAGCTAAAAAAAGAGGTCTCGTGTTTATACAGTGCAGTACTGTAGAAGACCCCATACAATGCTTAAGATGAGTGTTATGAAATAAAAAGGTGTGTGGAGGCGACTTAAAACGCCCCCATATCCGTAGACGTCACTTTGATTAAAACAAATGCCAACAACTCAACTCCCCCTTAAAGATATACACCTGCCCGAGGCAATCGGCTGGTGGCCTCCGGCTATCGGTTGGTGGCTTCTGGCGGTTTTTATTCCTCTAGTAATAGCGTTTTTATATTGGCTTTATAAACGTCTGACAAGCAAAACCGCCATTAAAACCGCTAAAAAAAATCTGGCTGCTATCAAACATAATCCTGCACTGGATAACAACCAGAAACTGCGTGAACTGTCCATGCTGATTCGCCGCGTTGCTATTAGTATTACACCGAGAACCGAGGTTGCGAGTTTAACAGGGCGCCAATGGTTAGCCTTTCTCGATAAATCGGTAACAGGCGCGCCTTTTAGCGAAGGTTGTGGCCAGTTGTTGGCTGACGCGCCTTATCGAAACAACCCACCTTCTGAACTGGAAATTTCCCAACTCTTCAGTCTGTGTGAAGACTGGCTTAAAGCCCAAACAAAACAAAAATCATGATTCATTTCGAGTGGCCCTGGCTTCTGACCGCATTACCCTTGCCTTTATTAATTCGCTGGCTGCTTCCCGCCAATAGCCCTGCGGAACAGGCGGCATTAAAAGTTCCCTTTCTGGATGATTTTTCAGAAGGTAAAACACAGGCAGTTTCCCAAGCCCAACAATGGCCGTTATTGCTGGCGGCAATCGCCTGGTTTTTATTGGTTATAGCGTGTACCCGGCCGCAATGGCTGGGAGAACCGATTGAACAGGCGGTGAGCGGTAGGGATTTAATGTTGGCCGTGGATTTATCCGCCAGTATGGAAGAACAGGATTTTATAATTAACAAGAAGCCTGTGGATCGACTGACCGCAATCAAATGGGTGGCTGGTGATTTTATTAACAGGCGTGTCGGTGACAGGTTGGGATTAATTTTATTCGGCACTCAGGCTTATTTGCAGACACCCTTAACGTTTGACAGAAAAACCGTGCAGACCTTGTTAAATGAATCAGCAATCGGTCTTGCGGGTGACAACACTGCAATAGGCGATGCCATCGGTTTGGCGGTTAAACGTCTTAAAAATCAACCCGCCAATAGCCGTGTTTTGGTGCTGTTAACCGATGGCGCAAATACGGCAGGCGAAGTCTCGCCCTTAAAAGCAGCTGAATTGGCTGCCGCAAACCAATTGAAAATATATACCATCGGCGTAGGTGCAGACGAAATGATAGTGCGCAGTTTTTTTGGTAATCGCAAGGTTAATCCATCGCGGGATCTGGATGAAAATACCCTGGTCAAGGTTGCTGAAAGTACCGGTGGACGATATTTCCGGGCCAGAAATGCCGATGAGCTGAATAACATCTACATGTTACTGGACAAGCTTGAGCCCGTTGAAAAAGACAAACAATACTTCAGACCGCGTAGCGAATTGTATTACTGGCCGTTGTCCCTGGCATTGGCTCTGGCCGCCTTTATCTCTTTGTCCCGCGTGAGGTTGTCATGAATCTGGCTGAATTTCACTTTATCAGGCCCTACTGGCTGCTGGCTATCATTCCTTACCTTGTCATGGTCGTTTTAATGCTAAGGAACAAACTCAGCCAAG
>NQJI01000155.1 GCA_002256705.1 Methylococcaceae bacterium NSM2-1 | reverse complement strand
CCTAACGCTTTCCCAGTAAAGGATTCAGCGATACCCCATGGGAAAAAGATATTGGCGATCAATACGCCATAGAGCATGAGTTTGAGCTGACTTGCCCATTCAATCAGCGCCAGATGCCGGCCGCTGTATTCCAGGATCATGGCTTCATGAATCATGGTCAGTTCCAGATGAGTGGCAGGATTATCCACCGGAACACGCCCGGTTTCAGCGATGGCAACCAATATTAGGCCAAGCAGGGCAAACACAAAAGAAGGCCTTAGCACCATGCCGTCGTTTAATACGTGAGCAATTGCAACTGATAAATTAGTCGTAGAAGCGGTCATGGTCAGGGTAAAAATGGCCATCAACATAGCGGGTTCGGCCAATGAAGAAATAGTCATTTCCCTGGACGAGCCCATGCCACCAAATGCGGTGCCAATATCCAGGCCGGCCAATGCCAGAAAAAAACGGGCAAAGGCAAAAAAACCCACCATCACAATGACATCCGCGCTGGCTGAGGTGGGTAGATCAACAGCGATCAAGGGTACAACGCTTGCCGCCAGCACCGTGGCGGAAAATATAATGTAAGGTGCTGTTACAAATAGCCACGATGCCTGTTCCGAGACTACGGGCTGTTTATGCGTTAATTTAATTAAATCCCGATAAGGCTGTAACAAGGATGGTGCTTTACGGTTTTGTAAATGACATTTGCACCACTTGATCCAACCCGCCAATAAAGGCGCCAGTACGACAAATAGCGTCGTTTGTAAAACGGCAATTAACCAGTTCATTGTGTTACTCCGGACTGTAGAGAAATTTGAGCTGTAGAGCGTGCTAAAGTCACCTCTATATATCTATCCATCAGCTGATCACCCATAACAGTACTAGCAAGGTTGCAAACGAATAGCCGAGATAGGTTCGGATATTGCCTGTTTGAATGCGCCCCACCTGTTTGGCTAAAATGTTCACCCCTTGTGCTATCGGTTGATACAAGCGAGGCCAGCTATGATCCTGAATATGCAATTGATAATGTACAGCTGCCACATCCTGATTCATGGCACCCTGCATGTCTTTGTTGATCTGCTCGTCTATAATCCAGGTTTTGGCGAAAATCCGCCGGAAAGGCATGGTAAACGCACTAGAGGTATATTGCATACGCGGTGTTAAGCCACCAAAGCCACAATCCCAGGTTTCAGCTCTGCGCATGATTGTCAAAGGATTGCGACGCAAATACCAATAACAAATACCCGCCGCAATAAGTGCTCCTATTAGCACCAGTGGTGCAGAATAGGATGCCTGCTCGGCGGAAACAGGAGCTAGCCACAACCAGCCTAAAGCTGAATCATTCGGTAAGGTTTGTCCTAACAGTTGACCTGAAACATTGTTGATTAAATGAATGATTACGCCGGGGAAAATTCCGATAAAAAAGCACAAACCTGCCAACAAAGCAGGCCCTGCCAACATACCTTTATCTTTTACCTCATGGGCTTTCTCGCTGTTACGTGAACGCGATTGCCCCAGAAATATCAGTCCGAATACCTTGACAAAACACGCGGCAGCCAGCGCCGCCGTCAACGCCAAGGCAGCCGCAGCAACCGGAATCAAACTGCGTAACACGCCATTGTCCAGCACATCGACCTGTAATGCAGTTTGAAAAGCCAGCCATTCCGAAACGAAGCCATTAAACAGAGGTAATGAAGAAATACTCATACAGCCAACCAAAAACAAGGCGCTGGTCTGCGGCATTTTTTTAATAAGCCCACCCATCATGTCGATATTTAATTCATGAGTCTGGTGATGAAGTATACCTGCACCCAGAAATAGTAAATTCTTGAACAAGGCATGATTAAAGGCATGGAACAAGGCTGCCAGAAAACCCAATCTGTAGGCCAACAGGCGTTTTAAATTGGGTTGCATCATGGCATACAGAATGCCGCCCAAGGCTGAAAGTGTACCTAGAATCAGCAGTACCACTCCCCATTGCCAGTGCACATCGCCGAGCAAATCAAAACAAAAACGGATCAAGCCATACAGTGCGACTTTAAGCATCACGCCGCTCATCAGTGCTGAAATATGTGAGGGCGCTACCGGATGCGCTTCGGGCAACCAGACGTGAACCGGCACTATCCCCGCCTTCATGCCAAAACCCAGCAGCGCCAATACGAAAGCAATACTTGCCCACGTTACTGATAATTTGGATTCACGCAAGGCATCAAAGGTAAAGCCGTCAGAAAAACTGGCCAGTACGCCAAAGCCCAAAATAATTGCCAATGCACCCACTTCCGCCATCAATAAATAAAGAAAAGCGGCACGGCGATTGGCGGAATTTTCATGTTGAAATGCCACCAGAAAATAGCTGGCTACCGACATCAATTCCCAGGCAATCATGAACATAAAAGCATCATCAGCTAACAGCACCAACAGCATGCCTGCAACAAACAAGCCGGTAAATAAACCCAGAGCGGCAAAAGGATGCTCATTTTCTTTATAACTTCGTACATAGCCGGGTCCATAAAGACTCACCGCACAGACGGCAATGCCGATGATTAAAAAAAAGAAACCGGACAAGCCGTCAAAACGCACATGCCAGGGCAGCCAAGGCAAACCCAAAGCGATCTGGTCAGTAATAACTCCTTTGCTGAGTAGCACAGCTAAACCTGCCAATACTGCAAATACACCTGACAAGCCCAATAAAACAAATACAGCCTGCCTCAGGAAAACCGGAAAACGCCGTTCTTCAAGATTTTTATTAACCCAGTCCCGGCAATGCACATTGCTGTTAAAGAATTTGTTAAAACTGTACTGACTAACTGCTAACAGAGCGTGCCGCTGATTCATCATCAGTGCCAACAAGCCTGAAGCAAAGCTTAAAAGTACCGCACAATAAGCTGATACAAGGATCATGAAGTTCTCACTATCGTCTAAAATCTAAAATTTAAAATCATTTTCTATCATCTGCTGTCATTAACCGTGCAGCGAGAGCATGATCTGAAAACGTTTCCAACGCTTTACCTGTTTTCTGACAGTGTCCACCCTGAGCTTCATAGTTTTGTCTAAAATCATGGATAAATTCCATAACGGTATGATCGATCAGGTAGCCGTCTGTGAAATCAAAAATAATCGTTTTACCGGGTTCCAGCCTGGCAAGCGCTTTTTTTAACGGCAGGATGTTTGAAAATAACGCCGACCCTAACAACTTGACAACCAGCGTATCGTTACCTTGTTGTTGAATCGTAAAATGAATCTTGAACAAGTTGCTGGGCCAAACGCCCCTCGCCAGATTAATTGCAAGTTTCACTACAATACCCAGAGCGACACCCGCCAATAAATCGACCGCCAACACACCGATAATGGTGACAACAAACATTAAAAACTGTTCTTTGCCGACATCCATTACTCTGGCGAATGCTTTGGGCGAAGCTAAACGATAACCGGTATAAACCAGCAATGCCGCTAATGAAGCTAGCGGAATGCTATTGATAAGGCGTGGAAACAAAACAACAAATAACAACAATAACAAGCCGTGAAAGAAATTAGCCCAGGCTGTTTTGGCCCCGTTATTGACATTCTCTGAACTGCGGACAATTTCAGCAATCATCGGCAAGCCGCCAATGAAACCGGCAACTACATTGCCCAGCCCGACTGCCGTTAAATCACGATCAAGGTCAGAAGGGCGCTTATAAGGATCGAGCTTGTCTATCGCTGTTGTACTCAGTAAACTTTCAAGACTGCCCACTAAACTGATACTGAATACGGCTTCCCAAAAGGCTATGCTGAATAGTTTGGAAAAATCCGGAAAATAAAAGTCGGCCGAAAAGTTATCGGAAATCGACACCAGGAATTTCGATCCACTGGCAGCCGCATCTTGAGCCAGATCAAAATGCCAGGCGAATACCATTCCAACCAGCACCACAATGACCGGAGCCGGAACCCTGCTGCCGATTAACGGCCAGATAATCAGTATCAGCAAACCTAAAAAACTGATGAGGACTATTTCCATATTCATGTTAAGCAAGCTATGCGGAAGCTGTGCGATGATCGAAAACAGACTGCCTGATTCCGGCGTGACCCCCAGCATGACATGGCTTTGGGTGGTGATGATAATAAGTCCAATCGCAGCCAGCATCCCATGTACCACCGATGCGGGGAAAAAGGAACTCAGCTGCCCCATCTTGAATACCCCCATCAAAACCTGTAAAACACTGGCCACCACAATCGCCGCCAGGGTATAACGGTAGCCGGCCATGGCATCGCCTTCACCCAGCGCTTGCACCGCCGCCAAAACCACGACAATCAAACCGGCAGCTGGCCCATTGATGGTCAGGCAGGAGCCGCTAATACGCGATACCAGTAGCCCCCCGATAATAGCTGTGATAATGCCTGCCGACGGCGGAAATCCGGAAGCTATTGAAACGCCCAGGCACAATGGCAAGGCAATAAGAAAAACCAGAAATCCTGATTGTAAATCACTACGCCAGTTTTCTTTTAAGCCTGCCAGGCCAGTTTGGGGTATAGTTGAAAGGGATGGTTTCTTCATAAAAGTCCTCGTTGATGGATTATGGTTTTGTTTTTAATTCATAGCCAAGATACTTATGATAGGCCTCATAGCACATAAACCACAACGAGTAGACAGTAATACGTCCCCAGAAATCAACAAAAACAATCATATCTGGCGTATTACTGATTTTGTCGAAATAAGCTAAAAGAAGAAATAAAGGGATATTGATGCAAATAATTAATAAGATTAGCCATCTTAAAGTTGAAGTCCTAGATACATACTTTACGTAGAGCGCAAAACCTATGAACCACAACGAATAAACTGTGAATCTCCCCCAAAAATCAATAAATACTGCCGATTTTGGATCAGTACTCAGCAGGTGAAAATAAGCCATGACTAAAAATAGCAAGGTATTACTTACAACTAAAAAAGAAAGAAACAGTTTTAGTTTTTTCTTTTGATGAAGTTCCATATTTAGGTCTTTACTTAAAAAATTTAACGAAGGAGTTTAACGGCATCCTCAGGAATAATTAGTCAGACTGTCGTTTCTTGGGTCGTACGTCTCTCTGAACAGGTTGTATAAACGACAAATGCTACGAACATAATAGCGAGAATTATTGATGACCCGACAGTGCCTAATCCCAGTCCTCCTTTCTCGAGAGATTTTGTCAGCAAATCTCCAAAGGTCGCCCCAAATGGACGTGTTAAAACAAAGGCGAGCCAAAATAGCATGACTCGATTTAGCTGGGTGACGTATGAAGCAAGGGCGATGAGCGCAATTAATCCACCAACGAGGGTAGCACTGCCAAGGAATCCTAAACCAGAATCGTCGGCTAAAAAATCTCCAAACGCTGTACCCAATGTGTTTGAAAATAAAATTGCCAACCAATAAAAAAGCTCGGCTTTGGTTGTTTGGATGTTGCTAACGGACAGCGTCTTTTCGCTGAGATGCCAGACAGCCATAACTATCAACAAGCAGGTGACCAAAATCAATGAACCTTTTCCGTAACCAAAGCCAAGCGTTCGATCCATATAGTCAGACATGGTCGTGCCAGCGGTACTGGTTGTAAGTATCACAGTCCAGTAAAGCACGGGGTAAAATCTGCTCGACATAAGTTGAACTACAACAGAAATCAAGAACAACCCGATCAAAATAGCAGAACTCAGACCGTAGCCGACGTTCATTGTCATCGAAAGGAGATCCCCGACTGTTTCACCTAGAGTGGTAGCGCAGATCTTAATGATCCAGAAGTAGAGACTGACTTGTGCGACCTTATTCATGGTTGATGCACTTTCTTCATCGGTAATTTCAGCAGGCTGAATTTGTAACATAAATGACATATCTCTTAACTCAAACCATAGTGGTCACTTTTACGGCGACTCATATGGTTTGGTTTCATTCTGCGTGCCGCCAAAGGATGTCTTGAATAGGTGTCGTGAGTTTCCATCCCAAGAAATACACATTTGCCACCGTGCCCCTCATAGTTATGCTGAAAGTCATGTAGAAATTCCATCACGGTATGATCAAGAAGATAGGTATTGTTCATTTGAAAGATTACCGTTTTGCCGTTTTCCAGATTGGCTAAAGCGGTTTTCAGTTTCATAAAATTAGAGAAAATCGCGGCGCCAACTATGCTAACCACAACAGAATCGGCATCTTTTTTCTCAATAACAAAGTGGAT
>NQJI01000154.1:4090-12944 GCA_002256705.1 Methylococcaceae bacterium NSM2-1 | reverse complement strand
AGTTTTTCGATTTTACAGCGTCCGCCGGGACTAGCCAGGAGCCGCCCACACAAGCGACATTGCTTAAGTTTAAATAGGCGTTGTAATTTTCAGGTGAAATCCCGCCGGTTGGGCAAAAAGTAGCGGAGGGAATCGGACCTGCGATGGATTTTAGCATCGGTATGCCACCTGCAGCTTCGGCCGGAAAAAATTTGAAATGATCCAGACCGTACTCCATGCCCATCATTAATTCTGACAGGGTGGATATGCCTGGAATCAAGGCAATATTTCCCGCTTTAGCGGCAGCTAGCAGTGTCGCTGTTAAGCCGGGGCTAATGGCGAAAACCGCTCCTGCATCTTCAGCGGCTTTTAATTGTTCGGGCGTAGTAATAGTGCCAGCACCGACTATCGCATCTTTGACTTCCTTGCTGATGAGTCTGATGGCATCCAGTGCGATAGGCGTGCGTAAGGTGATTTCCAGTACTTTAATGCCACCTGCAACCAGGGCTTTCGCCAAAGGCACTGCATCATCCAGATTTTGAATAACCATGACGGGCATGACAGGACCGGCGTTTAAAACTTCTTTGGGTTGGATTTTCCAGTTGTTTTGATTCATTTTTAGATATCGGGTTTAAGTTGTAGACTGGGCAACGCTATTTTGCCCCCCTTTTGTAATCATTTAAGATGGACAAAAAAGCGTTGCCCATCCTACTTATTTTTCATGTTCTTCGTGGTGGTTTTGTTAAAGTGCGCGTAACAACAGTTAATCCTTAATCGACAAGAAACAGGTTGGAAGCGCCTGTTTCGGCAGAAGATGCGCCCAGACGGAAACCGCCAAACATCTCGCGCCCCATGCCATAGTGGTGATTTTTTGCGGAATTGGGTACCGGAATTCGTGCATTGAATTCAGCCTCGTCAACCAATACATTGATATTGCCGGTTTGCAGGTTCATGGAAATAATATCGCCATTGTGTACTTTCGCTAACGGGCCCCCGGCCTCACATTCCGGGCATAGATGGATAACTGAGGGGACTTTGCCGGAAGCGCCTGACATGCGGCCGTCTGTAACCAGGGCGACTTTGAAGCCTTTATCTTGAAGAACGCCCAGAGGTGGCGTCAGTTTATGCAGTTCTGGCATGCCATTAGAGCGTGGTCCCTGAAAGCGAATAACGGCGACAAAATCTTTTTCCAGTTCACCGCGTTTAAAGGCGGCAAGCATATCTTCCTGGTCATCGAAGACGATGGCAGGTGCTTCAACGATTTGATGTTCAGCTGACACAGCAGACAGTTTGGATATGCCACGTCCTAAATTGCCATGCATCACATGCAAGCCACCCCCTGTTGCAAAAGGCTTTTCAACGGTGCTGAGAACCTCCATGTCCAAAGAAGCATCGGGGACTGGTTCCCAAATCAATTTATTGTCAATCAGTTTGGGTTCCTGGCAGTAGCTGTTCATGCCGCGCTGATCAGCAACCGTTATAATATCTTCATGCAAAAGACCATTTCTTAACAGTTCAGCAATCAACACGCCCATGCCACCAGCCGCTTGAAAATGGTTAACGTCAGCAGGGCCGTTGGGATAGATTTTTGCTATTAATGGAATTGCTTTGGAGAGCTTGTCAAAATCATCCCAGTTAAGGACGATACCGGATGCACGGGCTATGGCGATCAGGTGCATGGTGTGGTTGGTTGATCCTCCCGTTGCCAATAAACCGATGACCGCGTTGACTATGGCTTTTTCGGAAATCATGTGAGCAATCGGGCGGTAATCGTCACCCAGTGCAGTAAATTTCAAAACCTGTCTGGCAGCCGCTTTGGTCAGTTCATCGCGCAACGGCGTGTAAGGGTTGATGAACGAACTGCCGGGCAGGTGCAGTCCCATGATTTCCATCATCATCTGGTTACTGTTTGCGGTACCGTAAAACGTACAGGTACCTGGGCTGTGGTAAGACGCAGATTCGGCCTCCAGCAGTTCTTTACGGCCAATTTTGCCAATGGCATATGCCTGGCGTGCACGGGCTTTTTCTTTATTGGTGATGCCGCTGGGCATGGGGCCGGCCGGGACAAATACGGCCGGTAAATGGCCAAAACTGAGTGCACCTATCAGCAGGCCGGGCACAATCTTGTCGCAGACACCCAGGTACAAAGCGCCATCAAACATGTTATGACTCATGCCTATGGCGGTGGCCATGGCAATCAAGTCACGGCTAAATAATGACAGTTCCATACCTGGCTGACCCTGGGTGATACCATCACACATGGCTGGTACGCCGCCGGCAACCTGCGCGACTCCACCTGCTTCTCTAATGGCTGCCTTGATTAAATCAGGTGCATCCTTGTACGGTTGGTGAGCCGACAACATATCATTGTAAGAAGTGATGATGGCGATATTGGCTTTTTGATCACCCGTCAAATCGGCTTTTTCGCTGGCGTTACAGGCAGCAAAACCGTGAGCCAAATTGCCACATCCCATTCCTGAACGAACAGGGCCTTTTTTTGCCATGGCATCAATATAGTTCAGGTAGGCTGAGCGGCTTTTATGACTGCGCTCAATGATTTCTTGAGTCACTTTTTCTATTACGGGATGCATGTTTATTCCTGATTTAGGGTTATGCGGAGGTCAGATCTTAATAAATATAAGAAAAGAAAACAGGTTCAAGGTTCAAAAAGTTTAATAGGGGTGCTTTGCGCCATACATGGCTATTATTCTTCCCAGGCCCGGCCATCCCTGGCAATCAAGGCAACCGAAGCGACAGGTCCCCAAGTGCCGGCAGGGTAGGGCTTGGGTGTATCTTTATAGTGGTGCCAGGCATTTTTGGCTTCCAGTACCAGTTTTTCATAGCCGCCAAAAATCCGGCTCTTTTTGAAGGCATCGGAAAAGCTTAAATCCAGCTTGGTCTTTTTCAGTTTAATGTGTTCATCAATGCCGGGGATTTTATTAAGCATCTCGATTTCTACACCTTCATTCGGTTGCAGATGAATAATTAATTTATTGGGCGGCAATTCACGAAAGCTGTCTTTAAAAATATTGTGTGGCAACTGCTTGAAATAAACCACAATTTCAGTCCGTTTTCCGGTTAAACGTTTGCCAGTGCGCAAGTAAAACGGTACCCCTGCCCAACGCCAGTTATCAATATCGACGCGCAAGGCGACAAAACTCTCTGTAGTGCTTTCAGTATTCGCCCCGTCTTCTTCCAGGTAGCCCGGTACGGCATCACCTTTGATGTAACCTGCAGTGTACTGTCCACGCACGGTTTTTTCTTCAACATTGTTGCTGGTAATCGGACGCAGTGCTTTAAGGACTTTTATTTTTTCATTGTGAATGCTTTCAGCTTCCAGATTTGCAGGCGGTTCCATGGCAATAAAGGTCAGAATCTGTAACAAATGATTTTGCAACATGTCACGCAACTGTCCGGTTTTATCAAAATAATCCCAGCGACCTTCAATACCGACTTCTTCAGCAACGGTAATTTGAATATGATCGATGGTATTGTGATTCCAGTTAGTGGTGAAAATAGAATTGGCAAAGCGCAACGCTAATAAATTGAGCACCGTTTCTTTACCCAGATAATGATCTATACGATAAACCTGTTTTTCACTGAACACGCTAGCCACTTCATCATTTATTTCTTTTGATGATTTAAGGTCGTGACCTATCGGTTTTTCCATTACCATGCGCGAGTTTTCAGTCAAAATTCCCGATTTGGCGAGCCCCTGGCAAATGTTTTTAAATAGAAACGGCGACACAGCAAAGTAATTCACCATAATTCTGGATTTCTGGTCAATGACGGCGTTTAATTGGCGGTATTGATCCATCTGGGTCAGATCTATTTTTAGATAGGAAAGCCTGGCTGAAAATCGCTCCCACACGCTTTCATCGATGCCATCATGCAAAAACTCCTGCAAGCTTTTGCGTGCTATCTCAACAAATCCTGTGTTCTTTATGTCATGCAGGTCTACACCAATAATACGGGTATCAGGTTCGATGAAGTTGGCATTTTCAAGGCGATATAGGGAAATGAGCAACTTGCGTTTCGATAGATCACCCAGGGCACCATAAATTATTAAATCACAGGGTTTATATGTTTTTTTGGCTTTCATGTGTTGGTTGTCGAGTAAAAAGTTATAGGCTGGTGTAAGAGAAACACACACTTATTACGAAATATTAATATTTTATTATCGCAGAATTCAGTTCAAGATGCTGTACTGATTGCAAAGCCTTCGGTGCAGGCTTCAAGGTCAATGTTGCCATTAACATTATTTGTACGTTTTATGCATGTATACCTGCATGGCCCCGTGAATGCTTCCAACCATGCAGCAATGTTTGATTGACTGATTAAGTTTTTTAGTAATCTCAGGCAGACTGTTATTGATTAATTAATATCGAATCGAAATTTTGTTGACAGGGCTCTTAGGTGCTTTTATAGTAGCGACTCAATACTATGCTTTAAGAGGAAATTTATGAGTACTGCAATTTTTTATCATGCCGGCTGCCCTGTTTGTCTGGGTGCAGAGCAAATGGTAGCTGATGCTATTGACCGTTCAAAGTATCAAGTTGAAGTTGTAGGTCTTAAATGACCAGGTTTTTCATATCAACTTTGGCGCATCCATTGATGACTTAAAATAGTAAAAAGGTGAAAAAAATGAGTGAAGTAGCACAACAAAAAGAAGTGGCACAACAAAAAGACAGATTCTGGATATATGTGGGTATTACAGTCTTTGTAATAGTGACAGGTATTCTCCTGATTAAACAAAGTGAGAACGAAAAATTTGCCCCGATTAAGGAGCAGGTAGCAGAGGAAAATGCTCAATTGAATATCCGGGTACTGAAAAATTATTAAAAGTTTTCTTGCTTTATTTGGGGTAATAATTTGTATTTATTTTAACGCATTACAATTTCTTAAAAATAACGATAATGACCAGGAGAGAATTATGAAACTGAATTTAATAGGCTTGTTGGCAGCATTAGCCTTTTTTTCAAGTACAGCATTGGCGACAGAATATATTTACAGGGATCTTATGGCGAATACACTGCCTTCGCCTGGCTGTGCAGTAGAATCGGAAGCGGCTGCAACGGCTTCAAAACCCTACAACATTAAGAACTACAGTAAAAAGTTTTGTCAGACGCAAGGTTACGGTTGGCATGTTGAGGCAGTAAAGGATAACGGCAAGGCTGTTTGTACCGAATGTAGTGGTACTAATAGCGGTAAAAAACAATGCCATCTCGAAGATGTGGTTGTTACCTGCAAACGTATTAAACCCGGTTCTGTAGGCATGTTGCCCGGCAAAAGCTAATGGTGGATGTAGTTCATGAGATTCGGTTTTTAATAAATCAATAAAGCACACAATAGGTTGGGTTAAGACTGCATGGACAGATATTTGCTCCTGCAATATCTGCATTCACCACATCCATGTGGATTATGGGGGAGGGTACAGCGATGCAGGAGCTATTGCCGAGCGATAGCGTAACCCAGCGCAACACAACAAGTGTCGTCGGGTTACGTTGCACTAACCCGACCAACATGATTATAAAGCGATGGATAATGCTTTAGTTACATATTCGTCCAACAGGAAAATGACAGCTGAAACAACTGCCTTTGCCTAATTCACTGGTGATATTCAAGTGGGCATCGTGGCGCATCAGCACATGTTTGACGATAGCCAAACCTAGTCCGGTCCCGTTAACTTTCTTGAGGCGCTTGGTTTCAACCCGGTAAAACCGCTCGGTGACTCTGGGAATATCGGCTTTTGCAATACCTTCACCCTGATCTTCAACAGCCAGTACTATAGACTCTTGGTTTTGATACCAGCGCACTTTTACTACCGAATCTTCCGGCGAATATTTGAGAGCATTTCCTAATAAATTAGTGAATGCGCTACGCAATTCTTGCTCTTCGCCAACAATATGCACAGCTGTTTCCAGGGTTAATTTGATCCGTTTTGAGGCATTTTCAAGGGTATCGCCTTCTTTACAAATCTGGCTTAATAATGCAGGAACATCGACACACTGTGATTTTTTCTGTTGAGTTTCCAGACGAGTCAGTAATAACAAATCATCAACAAGATGCTGCATACGCTCGGTTTGTCCCTGCATTTGCTGGAAAGAGTTGGTCAATAACGGTGAATGTCTGTCATCCAGATCCTGCAAGGTTTCGAGATAACCTTTTAATACTGTCAATGGCGTTCTGAGTTCATGGGATACATTCGCTACAAAATCCTTACGCATCCGTTCCATTTTTTTCAGTTGCGTGACATCTTGCGCCAATAATAACCGTAGCCCTGCGCCATAGGGTACAATCCGTACCTCCAGGGTAATGCGATTATCGACAGGCGACGGTAAAGTAACCGCTTCTTTGTAATTTGCGGATTTGAGATACCGGATAAACTCGGGAAAACGAATGAGATTGGGAATACGCTGACCTTTATCGGATTGCTGCAAACCGAGAACTTCTCTTGCGGCTTTATTGGCCCATTCAATCTCATCATGGGCCCCCAAAACAACGGCTGCATCAGGTAAAGCTTCCGTTGACTGGCGAAACTGGTCAAGCATTTTGCTCAGTTTCTTTTTGCGGCGTTTTTCGTTCTTTTTAATGCGATAAACATGGTAATAAATTTCTTCCCAGATACCGGTCGTTTTAGGATATTTTCTTCTTCCTCCGGTACTTATCCATTTTTCAAACCGGCTGATGTGAACTACCTGACGCATAATGATGCCTAGCATCAGCAAGAACAGTAACGGTAGAAAAAGTCCGGTTATTCCACCCACAATCACCGTCGCCAGCAATAGCAAAAGTACCGTATTTATCTCTTTTTGCCAGACACCCATAGAGCTTAATCCACCAATGAAAACCGGTAACCGAAACCACGCACAGTTTGCACCAAATCTTCACGCCCGTATTCCTCAAGAATTTTTCTCAGGCGGCGGATATGCACATCAATCGTGCGTTCCTCAATATATACGCTGCGCCCCCAAACCTGATCGAGTAATTGAGTGCGGCTGTAAACTTTATCGGGATGGGTCATAAAAAAATGCATTAACCGGAATTCGGTGGGACTCACTTCCAGTTGTTTATCGCCAATACTGAGCCGGTGCTGTTCAGTATCCAGCATTAAATCACCCACGGTTATTTGCGCCTGGCCCTGTATTTTCCCGCTTCTGCGTAATACTGCGCGAATACGCGCCACTAACTCTTTGGGTGAAAAGGGTTTGCTCATATAGTCGTCAGCGCCAATTTCAAGGCCTCTTACCTTATCCTCTTCTTCACCACGTGCCGTCAACAATATAATAGGGATGTCTCGATAAATTGGCTCTTTCTTTAAGCGTCTAGCCCATTCTACACCGCTGATGCCCGGCAGCATCCAGTCCAGCAGAATTAAATCCGGCAGGTTGTCATCCAGGACCTTCTGCGCATCTTCCGCATCGGCGGCTGCAATAGGCACAAAGCCCGCCTGCTCAAGAACCATCATTAACATTCCTCTGATAGCATCTTCATCTTCAACAACGAGAATATTAAAACTAGACATAATTATTTAGTGAAGTGGAAACTGGGTATTGTAACAAAGAGCTTGTTACCTCTTTATGACAAAAGTCCAGGAATGGGAATGAAATAACGTGGATATTTTGACGCAGGGTTTTTATTCGGATTCAAGGCCAGTCAGAGCAGGAATATAGCAAGCTATGTAACTGTTGATATAGCGCGGAAGGCGGATAAAAAGACAAGCCAAAGTGTTCAAGTTATAAAATTACCCTTCCTTAAATTAGGCTCAAGGTTCAAGAAGCTTACCATTTTTGCCTGAATCTATTGCATTTATCCTAAAAATCGAATGGGTAAAGCTGTTGGCAGACCATAAATGCCTTTCGACAAGGCTCTCCTGAGCGTAGCCGAAGGGTTCAGGACAGGCTTCCATGCATCAGAACGAACGGTCTGTAAACTATTTTAACTGCGGAATTTGATGGGCTATGCCTCTGGGTGCATTATCAAACAAAGCATTGCATTCGGCCTCTAAAATGCCGCCAACGATAGTACTATTACGAAAGGCAGTTTGAGCGATTACTTCTGAAGCACGAATATTAATTTGCCACCAGTTATGTTTTTGCAAATAAGGGATAGACGTTCCATAGTAAACGCAGGCAATGCCCGCCCATTCAATGGCACTTTGACACATAGGGCATGGCTCAGCTGTCGTATACAGATCAAATTCGCTCCAATCTACTGGATGGTGTAATTCAGCACAATGGTTAATCGCCACCATTTCGCCATGAAAAGTCGGATTAAGTGCGGATTGATTAAAGCCTTCAGCAACTATCTCACCCGTCGCCCGTTTTACGATGACGGCTCCAAACGGAAACTCCGGTACTTCTAAAGCCAGTGCTATCGCCCTGCGCATGAAGTCTTCATTATTCATCTGAATAACCTCCGTAACTATTGATTCACATACTATGGGGGACGCGCATCATGTCGCTGCAAATAATCGCGTATGAAAAGTCATAACAATTATACGAAAAATTATCACAATATTTCTTTTCGTATATAGGTAGCCAGAGCTTACAAAACCGGTTTGCCAATCTGGAGGCTGATGAATCGCTTAAGGTGATGTTTTTTGGATAATTGTCTAAAAAAACGTATGGTTATTCATAATGTACTCATGGTTTTTAAACTTTACTTAAAGTAAAGTATCTTTGCAATAACAAAAAGTTAAACAGTTCTCTTTATTAACACTCAATAAGAAGGATATCGATTATGAGCATTTTGAAAGAATTTAAAGAGTTTGCCGTCAAAGGCAATGCCGTTGATATGGCTGTAGGTATCATTATTGGTGCTGCTTTTGGCAAAATTATTTCGTCTTTGGTTGCTGATGTGGTTATGCCGCCCA